>JAKAPV010000117.1 GCA_021806845.1 Bacillota bacterium
CCTAAAAAAAGATTGTACAAAAGGCTTGACTCGCAAACAGAATGTTTGGCACAATCCAAACAGAGCGTTGGGAGGAGGTAGATAGCAGATGACGTTGACTCAGGCGCTGGAGCGGGCCGATCTCACGAAGGCGCAGCTTGCGCGCCTGGTCGGACTCAAGAGCGGCGAGGCGATCCGTCACTACGAAACCGGTCGCAGGTCGCCGCCTGGCTGGCGTGTGCGTCAGATCGAGGAGGCGCTCGGAGTGCCGCCCGGCTCCATCGATTGGCCGCGACCCGAAGGCGAGAGCGCGTGACAAGCCCCAGGTGCATAGGCCGGGAGTAAGGGAGGAGTCGCGATGGAGGCAACGACGATCGTCGTCGAGGGGCGCAGGGCCACTGAGCTGCGGCGCGTTTTGCGCGACATCGACGCGCGCCTGCGCCGCGATGGCCTCGGCTACCTGTTTGCGGACAACCCGAACGTAACGGCCACTGGGGCGGCCGCGCAACCTGCAGATTGCGGAAAGGGAGGACGCGATTGACTGACAAAAGCAGCGCCGCCGTGCGAGCACACGACGGCGCAAGGGACAAGCCCACCATCACTCTAGCCCAGGAATGGACGGATCGCAACGCGCCGCTGCGCACGGCAGCCAAGCTCGCGACGGAACGGCATGACGTGATCCGCCGTCTCGCAATGGCCTCCGACATCGCCGTCACCACGCTCGAGCAGCGCGGGATGGCACAGGCACCGGCCGAGGCGCTGGTGCTCGCGTTCCTCACACATCTCGTGGGCGACGCGCAGAGCGTCGATACGCTGCTGCGTAGCCTGTACATCTGGCTAACCGAGGAGGGTTCGCATTGAGCCAAGCGGAGGAATCGCTGCGCGACTTCCTGGACCAGGAGGACCCCGCAGCGCAAGAGATCCCGAACGACTTCGAGATCGAGGCGCTGCAAGCGGCGCAGGAACTCAATCTGGAGCACGACATTCACGCACCCCACGCCCACGGCTGGCACGTCACCGACACGGACAGCGCCATTTGGGCCATGCGCAAGATCCAGGAGCGCCGCGGCGAGCTCGACGAGATCGAGGCCGTCTACCAGCGCCAGATCCAGCAGATGAACCTGTGGCGCGAGACGGAGCAGGCGCGTCTCCTGCGCTCCATCACTTACTTCGAAGGGCGCCTCACCGAGTACCACCAGCTGAAGCTGGACGAGGACCCCACCAAGAAGACGATCAAGCTGCCGAACGGCGAGTTGACATGCCGCAAGCTGCCCGACCGCATCGAGGTCGCCGAGACTGCGATCGAGGGGCTGCCGGAGCAGTTTTTGCGCGTAAAGGTCGAGCCCAAGAAGACCGAACTGCTCAAGCACATCAAGGACACCGGCGAGCTGTTCGACGGCGTCAGCGTCATCCCCGGCGATCTGAAGTTCACGGTCAAGCCGGTGGTCAACGGCGATGAGTAGGGCGACGCCGATCACCTTCAAGAAGGCTGTCAAGGAGCAACTGAAGTTGCGGCTCGCGATCGACGGACCGTCTGGCGCCGGCAAGACCTTCACGTCGCTCATCGCCGCAACTGCCATCGGCGGCCGCATCCTCGTCATCGACAGCGAGCGTGGTAAGTCCCGGCTCTACGCCGACAAGTTCAACTTCGACATCTACGAGCTCGAGGACTTCGCGCCGGCGACCTACGTCAAGGTGATCCACGCCGCGGAGGCGGCCGGCTACGACGTGATCGTGATCGACTCCCTGTCACATGCGTGGTCTGGCAAGGGCGGCGCTCTGGAGATGGTCGACAACGCCGCTGCGCGTTCGCAATCGAGGAACTCCTACACCGCCTGGCGTGAGGTCACGCCTCAGCACAACGCCATGGTGGACGCGATGCTGATGTCCCCGGCCCACATCATCGTGACGATGCGCACCAAGACGGAGTACGTGCTCGAGGAGGACGACAAGGGCAAGAAAGTGCCACGCAAGATCGGCATGGCGCCCATCCAGCGGGACGGCCTCGAGTACGAATTCGACGTGGTCGGTGACATGGACCATGAGAAGCGGTTCATCGTCAGCAAGACGCGCTACGACGCAATCGACGGTGCGGTCGTGAAGAAGCCCGACGCCAAGTGGTTCGGGCAGATCGTCGCATGGCTCAACGACGGGAGCACGCCATCAGCCGCGCCAGAAGCGGAAACGACCGCCGCGGCTGCCCCCGCCGCTACCACTTCTGCGCCGGCGGCCGCAGGTCGACAGGACCGCCGCGTGGCCGCCAAGGACGCTCAGGATCTCGGCGAGGCCAAGGCGCGCGTGCTGCGCCTACTTGCTAGCAAGTTCGGCGACGACAAGCCAGCGAAGGCGCTCGCGATCAAGACATGGCTGGGCGCTGAGAAGCCGTGGAAGGATCTCACGCTCGACGACGTGCTCAAGATCGAGTCCAACCTCATGCTGCCGTCGGAGGACCCTGCGGGGCAGACGATCGACGGCACGGCTGAGCATGTGCCCGACGACGAAGCGCCGCCGTGGCCGGAGGAGGAGTCGATTTGAACGTCAACAGCATCGTGATCGTCGGACGTCTCGCCAAGGAGCCGGAGATGCGCTACAGCACTGCAGGCAAGGCGAGTTGCAAGATGACCGTCGCCGTGGACAAGCCCTGGCACAAGGACGGCGAGCCGTCCGCCGATTTCTTCGAGGTCCGCACGTTCGGCAAGCAGGCAGAGACGTCGGCGCAAAACCTCGTCAAAGGGCAGGAGGTCGGCATCCAGGGACGCATGGAGTCGCGCACCTACGAAGCCCAGGACGGCACGCGCAAGAAGGTATGGGAGCTCGTCGGGCTGCACGTCGATTTCGGCTCGAAGCCGCGCAACCAGGGCCAGTCGCAAGCGCAGCACCAGGAGAGCGGGGGTGGCGACGGCGATGACTGGCCGGAAGAGGACCCGTATTGACGCTGACCGCCTCTGGCAGCGCGTCTGGACGCTCTCGCTGATCGTCGTCGCGGTCCTGCTGTGGCGTGGGGTGATCCGGTGACGCCGGCACAGCGCCAGGCCGTGGACACGGCATCACAGCTTTCGCGGCGCGCCAACCAGCTGGCGGCGCTGCTCGACAGCGCACACGACCTCGGCAAGCCCAAGCTGGCGATCTACGACGAGTACCTCGTGCAGATGCAAGGCGACATCAACCAGCTGCGCGTGCTGCGCAAGGCACTCGGCCACGAACACAGGATGAGGGAGGTCGGAATGCTTTGAGCCAGGAGACAACCGGCTACAAGGTCGTACGCGAGAACTGGACCGACTGCCACAGCGGGAAGCTGCGGTACGCAGTCGGCGAGACAGCATCTGTACCGAACGCTGATCCCGGTTCCAACGCGTGCGGCGTCGGGTTACATGCTGCACATCGGCTTCTGGACGTCCTTAGCTACCGCAACACCCAGTGGCCTGTGCACGTTTTGCGCGTCGCAGGCGTACCAATCGCAACCGACGGCGACAAGTTCCGTTGCAGCTCGCTCGCTGTGATCGAGGAACTGCCGCTGCACACGGCGTTCGGCCCGAACGGCGAGAAGGTCGTCAAGCTACTCGAAGACCTGAAGACCTTCCCTTGGTTCGCACCGCCTGAGCTCGTGCGCCCCGCGGTCAAAATGCACGTTGCAGAGCATCTGGAACGCCTCTCCCGCTACGGTTCGCCGAAGGCGGCTCCTGTGCGGTTCGTGACCGATTTGGCCGCTACCTGGGCCGCTACCAGGGACGCTGCCTGGGACGCTGCCAGGGCCGCTACCAGGGACGCTGCCTGGGACGCTGCCTGGGACGCTGCCTGGGCCGCTACCAGGGACGCTGCCTGGGACGCTGCCTGGGACGCTGCCTGGGCCGCTACCAGGATCATCACCGAGGAAAATCTACCGCCAAACCCCTTCGAGTCGCTCACCGCGATCTGGCGTCTCGGCTACTGGCCGATCGGGCTCGTGAACGGGGAGTTCGTCGTCTACGAGCCGCCAGTCAAGAAGCGCGATGCGTGACCTCCCAGCGCTGCTCACCATCGCCGAGGGCCTGTGGCTCGCACTGGCCCTGTACGCAACGATTATGGGCGCTCTAGCGCCTGCAGGGAGGGCTACAGAGTGATCCAGTTCAAGGGAACGATCGAGGGTGTCAAGGTTCGCCCGGTCAAGAAGGATGGCGTGATCGCCGGCACGACGCTCCAGGTCACGCTGACGGTCGACATGAACGGCGACGTGCTGCGTGCACTCGCTGGCGCGGTCGGCCAGGACGTGCGCTTCACGGCGACGGGCGACCCGGTGCTGTTCGACGACAAGAAGCCCGAGCGCGAGGCGTCCTAACCATGCCGCGCGGAGCCGACGTGCGCCGCCTGAGCGCGGCCGAGACTACCCCGTCTAGCGTTACGCACGACGAGGCTATTCCATTCGCCCGGGAGCTCTGCAGTCTGCGGAATCTCATGGGCGCCATCGACAACAACGCCGACGAGTGCGAGCCCGAGTTCAGTGACGCGATGGCCTTCCTGCGTCTGAGCGTCGATTCCGTGGCGCAGGTCTACGTCGCACGGCAACAGCGCGAGATGGAGATCCGCGACCTTGAGGCGCGCATGCCTGCGCTGAGCATCCAGGCGGCGTGTGGAGAGACGCGCGACGAGCGCCAGGGCGCGCGTCAGGAACTATTCCGGATCGAGAAGCGCATCCACGAACTGCGCACGCGTCCGATCGCACCCACGAATGGCCACGAGGAGATCCGGCGCGACCTATTTCAGCGGCTCGGCTACAAGAATTCCACGACAGAGGAGATGGCATCGGCATGAAGGCAACAGGCATCGTCCGCAAGATCGACGAGCTCGGGCGCGTGGTGATTCCGAAGGAGATCCGCGACACGCACGGCATCAGCGAGAAGGACGCACTGGAGATCTACGTCGACGGCGAGAGCATCATCCTGACCAAGTACCAGCGCGGATGCATCTTCTGCGGCGACCTGGAGCGCAACTTCACCGACATCGGCGGCAAGCAAGTCTGTGGTGCGTGCGCTGAGAAGATCGCCGATCGGTTCACGCTACAGCCGTTCTGACGGCCGTGAACATCGTCATCAAGCGCGCCAGCGAGTTGCAGCCGAACGACTGGCTGAAGGTTGGCTATGGGGTTTGGTCTCGGGTTACCGAGATCAAGCCCCTCGCGGGCCCGGAAAACGTCGTCTGGTACCGCAACCGCGTCCAGATCTCGACCCGCGAGGGCAGTGCCTACACGCTCCACGTGGACGACGTGGTCGAGGTGCTGCCGCCCGGAGAGACACCGTGAGGAGGAGGTAGCGGCTTGTCCGACGCTCCAACGAGGTACTTCCGGGTCGCGGTGAAGTTCTGGACGGACGAGAAGAGCTCGCTCTGGAACGACGACATTAGGTTGCTCGCTCTCTACCTGCTCACGTGTCCGCACCGTACGACGGAGGGCATTTTTCGGTTACCGAAATCGTACGTGCTCGGTGACCTTCGATGGTCACAGCGCCGACTTAGCCCGGCCTGGAAGTTCCTCTTGAGCGCGGGCTTCCTGCAGTACGACGAGAAGGCACAGATCGTCCTCCTGACCCACGCACTGCGCTACCAAGCCCCTGAGAACCCGAACCAAATGAAGGCGGCCCGGAAATCGTTCGAAACGCTTCCCGAAACCGTTCTGCGCTCAGAGTTCCTACGGTTGGCCAAACAGTTAGCCCCTGCCTTCTATGAACTGTTGACCAAACCGTTAGGCGAACCGTTGCCCCAACGGTTACCCAAACGGTTAGGGGATTCTCTTAACTCTCCATCTCTTAACTCTCCGGAGACTACGAAGACTTCGTCTTCTGCGTCTCCGGCGCGCGAGGCAGCCGCTGAGGACCTGACACCGATTCAGAGGCTCACCGAACGCTACCGCGCCGTCACTAGCAGCGAGGACCCGAAGGACTTCGGACGCGTCGGACAACTCATCAACCAGCACGGCGAGCACGCGGTCGAGTACGCGATCCAGCGGCTGCGCACCGCGATGCTCGACGAGACGATCCAGCGCCCATTCGCATGGCTTGCCAAGGTGTCCGCAAACGCACCGCCGCCAGACGAGATCCCGCGCGGCAGTGACGACGGCGACGAGACAGACCTCGACGAGGCGCTCCGTGAGTACGAACGGGACGTCGCCGAGGCGGAACGTAGGCAACGACTCAGGGAGGCGAAGGAACGTGCCGACGCAGAGGCAGCCGCAAGCGCAGCCGGAAGTGCAGACGCTGTCGGTACGGGTGCGGCCGTCGGAGCTGGCGACTAATCACGAACGGTACGTCCTCGGAGGCATCCTCGCCGACGGCAAAGAGGCGTTCGCTAAGGCGCGCGCCATCATCACGGCCGACGACTTCGGAAGCGAAGCGCGCGCATCGGTATTCCGGGCGATGGAGGCCGCTGTGGTCGCCGGCGAGGACCTCGATTCGCAGCACGTCCTCGCTCAACTCACGGTGGCAGGGGCGAAGGTCAATCCAACGCACGTGGTCTCGCTCGCACGCTGGACGCCGGCGACGTCCGTCGCCTTCGCTACCGCCGTCGAGGGAGTCCGGACTGAGGCCCAGCTGCGTCGCCTCGGAAACGATCTGCGGCACACGGCGGACGCGTCATCACAGCCCGACTGGGGCATAGGTGACGCGGCGCGCGCGATGTCGATGCTCTCCTTCGTCGGCCAGGAGGTGCGACGCCCACGCAAGCTCGGCGAGGTGCTCGAGAAGGCCCTGAGCCACCAGGTGATGCAGACGCTGTGGTGCGGGATGCCGCGCGCCGAAAGGTTCCTGCGCGCGGGCCGCGGCCACCTGATCATCCTCGGCGGCGAGACGGGCAAGGGCAAGTCGCAGATGGCCCAGCAGATGGCATATGCGCACGCCGCCGGCGGCGTCGACGTGTACTACGTGACCTACGAAATGCCCGCGGAAGAAGTGGCCGCGCGCCAGATCAGCCGCGAATCCGGCCTCGACCTCGAGGTGCTGCTTGCAGGTGGACTCGATCCGGACGAGCAGGAGCGAGTGGACGCGGCGAAGACGCGCATCCAGGAATACGCCCAGCACATCGAGATCGACGATACCGGGCCCGACATCGATGAGATGGTGATGCGCATCCGGCTCGCGCAAATGCGCATGCCGCTCCTGCAACTGGTCGTGATCGACTACCTGCAGATCGTGCCGGCGCCGCGCGACCGCAAGGACCTGCGCGACGAGCGACCGCGCCTCGAGTACATCACCGGCGAGCTGCAGCGTCTTGGCCAGCAGATCCGCGTGCCGATCCTGCTGCTCTCGCAGTTCTCCCGCGCGGTCGGCGCCGCAGCGATGCGTAAGCCGACGCTGGACGTCCTGAGGGGCTCCGCCCGCATCGAGCAGGACGCCAACATGGTGCTCCTGCTCTGGCATCCGAAGCCCCGCAAGTACGAGCGCGAGCCCCTATCGTTCCTGATCGTGGCCAAGGGCCGCAGCGCCAAGGAGGGACGGCTGATCGCGCTCCGATGGCGCAAGGCAGTCCAGACGTTCGAGGACGGTCCGATTGGCGCGAGAGCGCCGGAACAAGACGACGAACCCGAGACCGCACCGTGGCCGACCGAATGAGGGGTGATGCAGTGGACCGATCGCTGCGCACGCAGGTTCAGTTTCTGTTGGCGCAGGGCATGAAAGTGGCCGAGATCATCGCGGAGACAGGGGCGACATCGGGCCAGGTCTACCAGTGGGCGAGAGAACGACATGAACGCATGACACGTGAGGGAGTGATTGAGATGCGGTCGGGCAAGCGGATGAGTGAGGAGCAAGAGCGGATCATCGCGGAAGGGCTGTCGAGAGGCGACAGCCAGTCGGACATCGCGCGGAATGCCGATGTATCGCCGGAGTCAGTGCGCAAACGGGCCGTGCAGATGCGCAAGCGTGAGCCGAAGGAGCCGCCCGGTTCAGACGTCCCGCCGAAGACGCCGGAACTCATTGCCGCGATCGACGCCGGCATTGACGAGGATAAGGCGCCCGGCGACATCGCGCGGAGGGTCGGGTGCGCGCCGCTGGTCGTGTGGCGACGCGCGAAGGAGCGCGGACTCGACTGGTACGTCGGCAAGCGCCGCTGGATGAAGATCGGCGAGGACGAAACGGAGCGCACGGATGAAGACGTGCCTGCGGAGCCGCCCGTACGCGAGGACCTAGCACCCACGATCGAGCGGCTGTCCAGTGAGGTCCGCGAGCTCAGGCATGTATGGGCCGAGGACGAAGCGATGGTCATCAAGCTGAGGGGCGACGTCGATGAGCTGCGCGCAACGCTGCAGACACCCGACGCGAACGCCGGGAAGCGCGAGCGCCGCGTCGCACTGAACGTTATCCGCATCTGCCAGCTTGCACGCGAGCACGCCGGCAACGACGCGATGCGCGGGGTAATCGCCGACACCAACGAGTGGGCCGAGGAGGTGCTGCTCAATGGCTGAGCAGCAGCCGGATTTCTGCTTCTTGGCGACCGACAGCATCATCGCCGGCAAGCCCGGGCAGAACGTGCGCGCGCACTTCGACGAGGAGAAGCTCAATGAGCTCGCGCAGTCGATCCTCGACCACGGCATCATCGAGCCGCTGATCGTGCGCGACGTGCGCCAGGGCAACAGCATCGACTATCACCTGGTCGCCGGCGAGCGCCGGCTGCGCGCCGCGAAGATCGCGGGCCTCCAGGAGGTTCCGGTGATCATCCGCTACTTCGACGCGGCGACCGCGGCCAAAGTCATGCTCATGGAGAACCTGCAGCGCCAGGACCTCGACCCGATCGAGGAGGCGCAGGGCTACCAGCGGCTGATCGACGAGCACAAGATGCGCCAGGCACAGATCGCCAAGGAGCTCGGCGTCTCCGAGGCGCACATCAGCAACCGCCGGCGTCTCCTGCGCTTGCCGGACACGGTGCAGCAGGAGATTTCGCGCAAAAACCTCAGTGCCAGC
>JAKAPV010000118.1 GCA_021806845.1 Bacillota bacterium
TTCCCTTTGCGCAGCCGCACGATGGAGAAAGCCTGTTCCGCAACCAGCATGACGCAGTGGGGGTGCCCGCCGGTCTTCTCCTGGATCATGTCCAGCGCCTGCGCTGTGATCGTCAGGTTGTACTTGCCAAGGCGATCCTCGATGTACGCGACCCATTCGTCCCACGGGATCGCCGGCAGTTTCATCTGCAGGGCAAAGCGGAAGAAGGCCCTCTTCGGGTTTGTGAAGATGTCCTGCATGAGATCCATCTGGCTGCCAAGAAACAGATAGACCGTATTCCTCTGCTGCTGGATGGTCGCGCGCATGAGCTTGAGGGCACCTTCCGCACCGAACCGAAACACGTCCTGGAACTCGTCGATCACGAATACCAGCCTGCGGTCGTCTGCCTGAGCGATCCGTTCTGCTGTCGTGAGCGCGAGTTCCAGCAAAATCTCCGGAGTCGATTGTGCCTGCTTCAGTTCGATGCCCAGTTCGAGATCGTGGATCTTGGCCGCGATCTTTGCCCGCCCGAGCCACTGCCGCAACACCTCGGCCGTCTTGGCGGCCTGCCTGAAAATGCCGGTGCGCGGTTCCAGCGCGGCTTGCATCATCCTCGTGGCAAACGTTTCAAGCGACGTCGCGTGGAAGGCGTCAACGTAGGTGACGTACGCCCCGCGCTCGTGCATGCGACGCATGATCTCGCCGGCGATGCTCGATTTCCCAATGCGCCGCGGCCCCGCCAGCATCAGATCGTGTCCTGTGGCAAGGTGCTCGACTGCTTCGCGAACGAAATCCTCGCGATCCACCACGTCCTCCGGCAACGCAGGGCGACCGGTCGGGAATACGTTCTCCCCTCCACGCATGTATAATCACCGCCTGTTCCGGTGATTATACCCTATGCCTTCGGGAAGGTATACGCCCCTGGCTGCGCGCGAAAACCCAATATCCTCCCGTGCGGAGCGGAGGAAGCGGGGACGCGGAGGCACGGCCTCTGCTCCTTCCCGGTCTCGCCCGCGCACGAGGGCACATCAATCGACCAGGTACTCAGCGTACGCGAGCCGTTGACGCCTGTAAGACCAAGCGCCATGACGGCTGCGTTGCCGAAAGGGAACCGCGGTCGAAGCCAGAAACTAGAACTCTCAGGCTGCGGCAATGCGGCGTGTACATCCGGGTTCAGCAAGGAGGAACGTGCGTGCGGG
The DNA here is from genome assembly GCA_021806845.1 of Bacillota bacterium. Classification (GTDB taxonomy): domain Bacteria; phylum Bacillota; class Sulfobacillia; order JAJZYS01; family JAJYTV01; genus JAJYTV01. The sequence goes on from JAKAPV010000118.1 coordinate 1,179, forward strand.
CAGTCTTCTCATCCTGGCGGCGCGCCCTGCGCCAGCGTCCGACCGCGGCCGTGCAGATAGCCGCGCCCAATGTCGTGATGCTGCTCGCCATCTTCCTCGCCGGCATGAGCTCGACCCTCGGCGGAGCCGCGGCCTTCGTGATGGTGGCGATCGTCGTCGCCATCATCCTCGGCCTGCTTGCATTCACGCTGGGGGCCGCCTTCGGAGCTGTTGGAGAGGCGATCCGCGGAGACGCCCCGACCGGCTACATTTCGCGCGGACGCCTCCTCTTTTGGCGTACGCTCGGGACGATCGGGCTTGCGCTCCTGATCGCGCTCCCGACGCTCATCGTCGGCGTGCTCGGCTTCGCGTTCATGCTCGCTGGGGCCTTGGGGGTGGGATTTGGGGCACCCGGCGCCTCCACTTCAGCCGGGATCGGCCTGGCCCTCCTTGGCGTCGCGCTGCTCCTCGCTTTCCTCAGCACGCCGGTTGTCTACAGCATGGAGGCCGGCGTGTTCGTCGGCGGCAGGACGGCGCCGCAGGCGCTGCGCAGTTCGTTCTCGGATGCCTACCGCGGCGGGAGGATCTGGCGCTGGCTGCTCTGCGCCGTGCTCATCTCCGCCTTCGGGCTGGCGGGTTCCCTTCTTGGCAGCAGCGTTTCGGGCGTGCCGGGTGCGGTTCTCGGCCTCATCGCCTCCGCCGTCGCGCTCTGGCTGGGGACGACGCTCGCGTTCGCGAACTGGCACAGCGACCATTCCTGAAACGGCGCAACACGCGATCCGCCCTGCAGTGTTCATCCTGGTGTAGATCCGCATCCGGAGTGGCGCACCCTGGCCACCTCCGCATGCGGTGCGGAGGTGGCCAGGGTGCACCGAAGAGCGGCAGGATTCGCGGCCGTGGCGCTGATCTTACTCTGCGCGGCTGCCGCACTTGTACTGCACTCTGTGAGTCTCGGAGGCCCGCTTCGTACTGACCCCTACAGCATTGTGGCTCTTTCGCCAAAGCCGAAAGCGGCTGATGTCGCCCCGAATCAGCCTCCCGCAATTCCCGTGCCGCCGCCACCCGGCGCGACGCCCAGCAAGCACGAGATCACGCCGTTTCAACGGGTGGGCTCGCCCTATCTGCACACAAGCGACGCGAACTACGAGGTCCCGATGCCCCCGCAGGAGGTCTACTTGTACTATGCGCCGCGCCTGCAAAGGCTCGGATATGTCGCGAACACCCAGGGAGAGTCCTGCGGGCCAAAGGGCCCGTGCATGTCGGATTGGGCGTTCCAGCGGGGGAATTATGACTGGGTTGTGCTGACGGTCGATCCCCTGCAAACAAACCACAGCCGCTACTCGATCGAGATGCAGCAGATCGTTCCGCCCCCGAGACCCCGGGAGAGCATCGTCCCGGCAGATGTGCAGTCGCTGACGATCGAGATGCTTCCAGGCGGCCAGGGGAGGCCTATCGCCGTTACCTCGCCCTCCGAGATCGCAGCGCTGCGGCGGCTGGCCAATCGCCTGCCGATGGACACGCGCGGCGTCCACGGCTGCGCGGCCGACACCGGCGTGGGGGCGATCCTGCGCTTTCTTGCCGGAGGCAAAAGCTACATCTTCACGGAGGATCGCGCCTGCGCAAGCGTCAAGGGACCCGGAGGCGTCGCGCTGGAGGACACGGGTGATCTTTGGAACGCGCTCTTGAAGGCGGCGCACCTTTTGTCCGGCTCCGCCGCTTGAGGTCCCTTGCCGGGGAGGCGATCCGGTGCGTGCCTTTGCGACGTGGCTTGCGGGCGCGCTGCTAATCGCCTGTGCGGCGGGCGGGGCTCTCCCGTCAGCGCGCCCGCCGGCGTATCTGCCGGCGATTTTCGCCGTCGCATACCGCCCGCCGCAGGCACCCGTCCGCGTCGTGATCCCCGTGCCGGTCATGCCGCAGGCGGTGCACAGCCGCAAGGCGCTCGGTCCTGCGATGACCATCGGGTCGCCGTACCTGCACATGCGGACCGAGACGTACGAGGTCCCGACGACGCCCGCGCAGATCTACGGCTACTACGCGCCTCTACTGCGTCGCCTAGGATATCGTCTGAACGGTTCCGGCGAGGTGTGCGGACCGATGATCGCCTGCTCCCCGTCCTGGGACTTCCAGCGCGGTGCGCTTTCGACCTTCGTCCTCAACGTGCAGCCGATGGGAGAGAAGAACAGGTTCTCGCTGACGATGGAGCAGATCGTCGTCCCGCCGCGGCCTGGCCTCAGTTATCTGCCGCAGGGTGTGGAGCGGCTGCAGATCCGCCTCCAGCCGCACGGAGGGAGCGCCTGGCGGTCGGCGGACGCCACTTCGCCAGCTGCGCTCTCGCAGCTTCGCAGGCTCGTGAACAGCCTGCCGGTGAAGCCCTGGTCTACGCACGGCTGCCTTCCGGGCGGCGGCAACGCGGTCTTGTTCTTCACGGCCGGCGGCGGCATCTACACCTACTACGACAGCGGCATGTGCGACTTCGTCGAGGCGCCGACGGGCATACAGCTTTGGGATCCGACCGGGCGACTCTGGCAGGCGATCGTGAGGACAGTCGGCGAGCACGGCCTGGAAGGCACGTAGGCCCCAGGACCACGAGGACGCCTCCCAGGGAGAGGCCATCGACATGCTGAGCTACGCACAACACGTGATCGTTGTTCCTCATTGACGAGGCACAGCTTGCCTACGCCATTCGCGCGACCGCTGCGGTCCGCAAACACACGGGCAACCCGCTCAGACGGGCTGCACTTCCTGCGCGCGGAACTCGGGTGGATGGCAGCGGCAGGAGACATGTCGCAGGCGCCGCCTTACACGAGCTGCGGACACTCGCCCCTTGGGAGTCGCGGCCGTCTACCTGCCGTGGCAAGCGACGACGTACTTGCCGGTGCCGTGGCCTGTAGCCAGCAGTTCGTGGACGGCAGGAACGTCCTCTAGCGCCGGCACCTCTCGGACCGCGACGTTCAGCTTTCCCTCTCCCATCAGGTCGAGGACCTGGCGAAGCCCCGCCGCCACGCGCTCTGGCGCGCCCTCGGCGAGACGGCGGATGCTGAAGCCGCCGAAGCTGATGTTCGCGCCGATCAGGCGGCCCAGCGGCGGCAGCGGCGCGAACTCGCCGCCGCCGGCGTTGCCGAAGAGCACGATTCTGCCGCCGGGGGCGATCAGATCGAGATTCTCTGCAAGAAGGCCGGTACCGGTCGGGTCCAGGATCACGTCGACAGGACCGCCGGCCGCTGCGCGAACTTCCGCGACCATGCCATCGCCGCGGGCGATGGCATGGTCCCAGCCGTCGCGCAGGGCTGCCTCCACCTTCGCCTGGCGCCCCACCGTCCCGACACGCAGCCCGCCGCCGAGGATCGGCATTAGGCGCGCCACAGCCCCGCCGACACCGCCGCTCGCGGAGTGCATGAGAAGGCGCTCGCCCGGGCGCAGACGTGCCGCGTCCGTCAGGAGCAGAAGTGCTGTTGTCAGCATGAGTGGCGCGGCGGCCGCAGATGTGAAGGAGACCACATCCGGCAGAAGGGCGACGAGTGACGCTTGGGCGAGAGCAATCTCTGCAAGACCGCCGCCGAAGGTGAAGGCTGCGACGCGTGCTCCGACGGAAAGGCCATAAACATCCGCGCCGACCGCGCGCACAGTGCCGGCCACCTCGTAACCCGGCGTGTAAGGCCAGGCAGGGACATAACCGGGGTCTCCGCGGCGGGCCATCACGTCGATGAAGTTGATTCCCGCCCAAGCGACATCGATGCTTACCTGTCCCGGGCCAGGAACTGGTTCGGGAACGTCTCTCACCAGAGTGTACTGTGGTCCTTTCGACGGCTCCGTCATGAGCAGAGCGCGCAACCCTAACCCCTCCTTGTACCTTCGTCCGGGCCATTTGAGCGTAACATCGGTCAGCCGGCCGAAAGGACACTTTTGCTGAGCAGCTAACGGACGTTTTTGCCGGACAACAACATCCTTATTGGCGCAGATGTCTTGGTCGTACGCAAGCCTCATGATCAGCAAGACACACTGTCGCTTGGCGGCCCGGCAGCGAACCCAGCCTGCTTCATGACTGTTGCAGTTGGACCTGCATGTGATATATTACATGCCATGATGAATCTGCCACGTATCGACCAGGTCTCGCTACGGGAACGCGCCTACCGCATCCTCCAGCGGGCGATCGTCCGCGGCGAGCTGCCGCCCGGGACCAGGCTGCGCGACCAGGAACTCGCGGCGCAGATGGGCCTGAGCCGCACACCGATCAGAGAAGCGCTGCAGCGCCTCGAGGACGAAGGGCTGGTGCGTACCGCGCCCCGTTCCCAGACCGTGGTCGTGCCCGTCGAAGCGCGCAGTGCGCAGGAGGCGTTTGTGGTCGTCGCAGCATTGCACGCACTGGCGGCGCGCTGCGCGCTGCCGCAGTGGCAACCGTCTGACACCACGGCGCTGCGCCAAGCGAACGCGCAACTGTTGGACGCTCTGGAAGCCGAAGACCCGGAGGGCGCCATCTCGGCGGACGACGCATTCCATGGCGTCTTCCTGGAGCGATCGCAGAACCGGGAACTCGCGCGGGCTGTGGCGGGCCTGATGCCCAAGGTGCGCCGCCTCGAGTGGCTGCAGTTCAGTTCGCTGCGCGGCCGAGCGTCGGTTTCGCAGCATGCGGCCATCATCGAGGCGGTGCAAGGAGACCCGGAGCGCCTTGCCCAGATGGTCGAGGAGAACTGGCGCAGCCTCGGCAGCTTGATCGCACGATCCTTGCAAGGAGTGTGACGTCCATGGCTACCAGGACAGAAGTGCACGACGTCAGCAGACTGCGGTGGGCGAGGGAGCGGATCGAGGCTTCGGCCTCGCCACGGCAGATGCTCGACGAAGTCGTGGGCGCCGTGGTGCGCAACGCGACCTGGCGCGGAGCGGAGTGCCTGAACCTGCTCGCTCCCGAGGCGCCAATGAGCCCGACGGTGCGCGCCCTGCTATCCTCGGAGGTAGGGCAGCGCGCGGCGGAGGGGCATATCGGGCCGGAGCAGCGCTGGTTCGCAGGCACTCGCCATATCGACGAGATCGAGGCCCTCTGCGTCGAGCTGCTCAAGGAAGTGTTCCACGCGGACTATGCTGACCACCGGCTGGTGGCAAGTATGATCGGCAACCTGACGGTCTACAGCGCGATGACCGAGCCTGGTGACACGGTGATGAGCATCACCCAGCCGATGGGCGGCCACTCGAGCAACCGGCCGGATGGTCCGGCCGGAGTGCGGGGGCTGCGCGTCGAGGACGTGCCGATGGACACAAAGGAGTTGACCGTCGACCTCGAGGCGTTTTCAGAGGCGGCGCGGCGGGTCCGCCCAAAGCTCGTCGCGCTGGGTGCCTCGATGACCCTCTTTCCCTTCCCCGTACAGGAGATCGCCGAGATCATCCGGCCATGGGGAGGCAGGGTCTTCTTTGACGGCGCGCACCAGCTCGGGCTGATCGCGGGCGGTCAGTTCCAGGACCCACTCGCCGAAGGCGCGGCCGTTCTGACCGGCTCTGCCGGCAAGACGTTCAGCGGACCCCAGAGCGGCGTCATCGCCTGGAACGATCCTCCGCTGACAGAGCCCCTGACGACAGCGATCTTTCCGACCCTGGCCGCGACGCACCAGGTCAACCGAGTGGCGGCCCTGGCGGCGGCGGCCGCCGAGTTCCTCGCATTCGGCCAGGAGTACATGGCGCAGATTGTGCGCAACGCACAGGCGCTTGGGGCGTCCTTGCAGACGCAAGGCATTGCCATGCTCGCCGCGCACAAGGGATTCACGCGCACGCATCAGGTGATCGCCGACGTGCGGGCGCATGGCGGGGGCCTGGCGGTGGCGCGGCTGCTCGAGTCCGCCAACATCATCGTCAACAAGAATCTGCTGCCGACAGATGTCCCGTCCGACTGGGATCGCCCCGGCGGGCTGCGCATCGGCACGACGGAAGCGACGCGCTGGGGCATGCAGGAGCAGGAGATGGAGGTAATCGCGGGTCTCATTGCGGATGTCGTCTTCCAGCGGCGTGCGCCCGAAGCTGTGCGCAAGGACGTGATCGAGCTGCGGCGGGCCTTCGGGGACCTTCAGTACTGCTATCCGCTTGCCGCAGGTGCGGAATCTGCCCTTTGAGAACTGGCTTGCGGGCCGGTGCCCGTGACATGGTGCTCGGCTGCGAGCGCCCTCCGCCAGACCAGCGAAGCAGCGGGCGGTGTCGCCCGCTGCTTCGCTGGGCCGCGCCTTACGTCGTACGGTGCGTCGTGCCGCTCACGCAGCGGGGCGTCCCGCTTGTGCACGGCATTCGTTCCCTTGCCCCTGGTCTTTGCCGTACCGGCCCTCTTTCCACGCTTCGTCCCAATCGGCCGGCGGGTGAGCGGATCCTTGCCGTGGGGCTTCGACATGAAGGCCATGTTTTGGGCCGTGGGGGCGTAGGCCCCGGCCAAGCGGGTGTCCCATGGAGCCTATCTGCCTTGCGCGCCGCCAGCGGTCGGCACGACAGCGCCACGACGGCATGCGCCCGTTTGCGGTTCTCCCCTATTGCCTGCGATCACCATGACGACACGAGCGCACCTGGGGTGCTGCTTGAGAAACGCCAAATGCAGCCAGCAACACGGCAAGGACTTTGCCAGAAATGGCACGAAACAAGGTGCAACCACGGGTGCGGAGAAGGGATCAAGCGCTCCGGAGCATCGAGAGGCCTGGCCGTTCACGGTGAGGGATCCACTCTACCGCCTGCGGCCAATCGTCCAAGGGGATCGATTGGTGGTAGGGGGTGACCGCTGTGTCGATGGACTTGCTGGAGCGCGACGCGGCCCGCGACCTGATCACCTCCACCCTTGTACGCGCCGGTGGCGGTACAGGGGCTACCCTGTTTGTGCGAGGCGACCCGGGCATCGGGAAGACGCGACTTTTGGGGTGGGCCGCCAGGGAAGCCGGAAAACGCTTCATGGTCGTGCGCGCTGTCGGACACGAGATGGAGACGGCCGCGCCCTATGCCATGGTCCATCAGATCGCGGCCGCGATGCACGGGGCCTCATCCTCACCCGCAAAGGATCTGCTGAACGCTTCAGCGACGCTCAGGGCTTTGCTGACCGGCCCCAAGGTCGGCGAGACCCGCGGCGCTGCGGCGCCGCCGCCCGTGCGCGAGGAGATCGCATACGCCTTTCATTGGTTTCTCGCGAGCGTAGCCGAACAGGTCCCCGTGCTACTTCTGCTGGACGACCTGCATTGGAGCGATCCGGACTCGCTCGAGGTACTGCGTTTTTGCGCGTGGCGTGCGCACACGGGAGCCTTGGCCTCCATCTGCGGGATCCGCTCCTGGCCACCGGCGGCCACCCGTCTCGCGGATCGGCTGCACGGTGCTGACCGCGCCGCCGTTTTGGACCTCATGCCTCTGACCATGCAGGCGACGGGGACTCTGCTCACCCGGATTGTCGATCAAGAGCTCCCATCCGAGCAGATGCGGGCAGCTCACGTCGCCACCGGCGGAAACCCGCTACTCGTCGAGGAGCTCGGCAGGTTCTGGAGCTTGAGGGACGGCACGGCCGCACTCTCGCCGATTACCGACGCAAGCCACCGCACTCTTGTGGTCTCGCACCTGGAGGGGCTCCCTGCGGAGAGCATGCGCCTTCTGGAGGCCGCCGCAGTGCTCGGGGATCCCTGCACCCTGTCGGAGGCGCTCGCAGTTGCGGAAGTCGACGCGGATGCAT
>JAKAPV010000119.1 GCA_021806845.1 Bacillota bacterium
CGGCCGCGCGGCGCGCACTGCGGCGTCCGCCGCCGCCCGCGCGGCATCGAGCTCCTCCTTCGAAGGGGGATCCCCGCGCAGCTCCGCGCGCGTCAAGGTGACGGCCCCCACCGGGGCGCTCGCTGCCCGACGCAGCTGCCTGCCTGCGAACTGGCTCATCTCGCTGCTGGCCCCGCCGACATCCACGATGTTGCCCTCGTCGACAGCCAGGGTGTGCATGGCGCCCAGGAATCCGAGCTGCGCTTCCTCGACGCCGTCCAGGATGCGGATCTGGACATGCGCCGCGCGGCCCAGCGCGGCGCTGAACGCCGCACCGTCGCGCGCGCTGCGCAGCGCCGCCGTGCCGACCACCGCGATGCGGTCGGCGCCCAGCGCCCGGGCCCGCGCTACGAGCGCCGAGAACACGTACTGGGCCCGCGCCAGGTCCTCCGCCAGGACTCCTTTGCGCGCGAGCGCATCGCCGAGGCGCAGGATCGCCCGCTCCTCATCGAGGACGCGCCACGCGCCGCTGCGGTCCGCCTCGACCACCATCATGCGCACCGAGTTCGAACCGAGGTCGATCACGGCGCTGCGGGAAAGCCCGCTCATGCTTCGTCCTTCTCGAAGTGGATCGGCCCGCCGGCCACCTGGGCGAGCAAGTCGGTCTTCGCCTGCAGGCGCTCCCCCAGGCGCAGCGGGTCGCTCCCCGCGATGCGCACCTCAAAGCCCCTGCCCCGCGAGCGCACGCCGGCGACGCGCGCACGCTGCTCGTGCTCGTAGTCGAGCACGTCCGCGACCCGCAGGAGGGCGCTCAGCCAGAGGAGCGCCTCGCGCTGCGCGCGCCCCATGCTCTTCGCGCCCTCCCGCACGCGCCTGCGGTGGTTGCGCACCACCTGTGCGCAGAGGTCGCGCATGTCTTCGGGGTAGTCCGCAAGGTGCTCGTCGGACCGCACGAGGTACTCCCCGTGCCGGTGGTGGCCCTTGCGGCCGATGAAGTAGCCGATGTCGTGCATCAGCGCAGCGTGGCGGAGCACCGTGCGCTCCTCGCCGGAGAGACCGTGCAGAGGCAGGAAGGCGTCGAACAGCACGTCGGCGAGATCGGCGACGTGGCGGGAGTGTTCGAGGTCGCAGGCGTACTTGCGGCAGACGTCGAGCACCGCCTCGTCCTGGCGCGCGAGCCGCGCGGCCTTGTCCGTCACCTGGCTCCCCCCTTCGCCCGCGCCTTGCGCCGAAGGAGGCGCTGCACGGCCTGCCGCGCCGCCGCCTGCACGAGGCCGGGCGACTTCGCGGCATCGACGCGCACGACGCCCGGCTCGCCGGCCGCCTCGGCGTAGAGGCGCCCGAGGCGCCGCTGGTAGCGCAGGGCATGCGTCAGGAGCTCGGGCGTCGGCGCGAGTGCTCCCATCTCTCTCGGCTGCAGGAAGCGGCGGTGCGCGAAGAGGCGGCGCAGCCGCTCGCGCGCCGGGGCCTCCAGCAGGATGGTGAGGTCCGCGGGGGGCGCGAACGAGAGCGCGTCCCGCAGCCAGTCAGGGTCGAGGCCGTGCATCTGCGCGCGCACGCGCGGGGTCAAGGTATAGCGGTCGAACAGCACGATCCGGCCCTCCGCGAGCGCCGGCTGGGCCTGCGATTGCAGCAGGTCCGCGAGGTCCGCGAGGTAGAGCAGGAAGAGCGCGCGCTCAGAGACGTCCATCCTGCGCTGCAGCGACTGGAGGGTCTCGCGCGCGAGAGAAGAGTGCTTCAGTCGGAGCAGCGTGACTTCGTGGCCGCGCGCCGCAAGCCACTCCGCGATCGCGCGCGTCTGGCTCGTGCGGCCGGCGCCGTCCGGACCCTCGACCGCGATCACGAGGCCGCTCACGACGCTCCCCCTCCCAGCAGGAACGCATCGATGCGGCGGCGCACCGCCCGCTGCTGTTCGCGCATGGGGCGCGTCGCGTCGATGCGCACGTAACCCATGCGCCGCTCGATCTCTTCATAGCGGCGCACGACGCTGCCTTGAAAGCGCAGGAAGCTCTCCGTGGGGTCTTCCGATAGACCGAGGTCGAGACCGGCCTCGTAATAGCTGAAGCTTTGCCGCGAACGCAGGATTCGGCCCGCCGCAACCTCGACGGGAGCATGGAAGAAGAGCGTCAGGTCCGCGGGGCGGGCGAAGGAGTAGATCCGCTCGATCCAGCCGGGCTCGACGCCGCGCGCTCCGTCGCGGGCATAGGCGGTGCCGATGTAGCGGTCGCAGAGGACGACCTGGCGCAGGGCGAGCCGAGGCTGGATCTCCCGCTCGTAGCGGTCCGCGAAGTCCGCCGCGTTCACGAGCGAGAAGGTCATGGGCGTCAGTTCGCGGGCGCGCTTTGCCGTGCGCTGCAGCGGGTGCACGGAGGGGCTCGAGTTCCAGGTGGTGAGGTGCACGGGCAGTCCCTTGCGCAAGAGGTACCGATAGAGCAGCTGGATTTGGGTGCTCTTGCCAGAGCCGTCGCTGCCCTCCACCGCGACCAGCAGGCCTCCGGCCTTTACGTGCACCGCGTTCGGCCTCGGCATCGCACACACCTCCTGGCGGCAGATTCCAACTGCCATGATACGACGCGCGTCGACATGTCCCGCGAAGATTGTGTTAAGTCGGTGGGGGAATCTCCCTATGCGGCGCTCCGCCGCTTCGCCGCCGGCTGGGAGTCCGGCACGAGGAAGAACAGGAGCCCGCCCACGAGGGATGCGATGGCTACGCCGTAAAACATGCCCTGGAAACCGTGGAAGGCCATCGCCAAAGTCAGGAGGACCGGCCCCGCTGCGATGCCGACCGAGCGGAACACGGCGACGGCGGCAAGCGCCTCGCCGGCCTGCTCGTCGCTGTGCAGCGCGAGCGCAAGGCGGTTCAGCGGGGCTCCCATGGTGAACGCGATACCGATGCCGGATGCGACCATCGCGATGAAGAAGCGCAGCTCCGTGAGCCCCGGCAGTGCCAAGAGCAGACCGCTGATCATGGCGAACAGCAGTCCCGCCTGCAGGACGATCCTCCCGCCCCGGCGGTCCGTCAGGACGCCGCCTACGCCCGCCAGCACAGCGCCGGAGAGGGCGGCCGGCAGGAGGGCGACTCCGGAGCCGAAGGTCGAGAAGTGCAGCACCTCTTGCGCGAGCGTCGGCACGAAGACGGCCGAGGACATGTCGAGGCCGATCACCGCGGCGCCGGCGACCAGCGCCGCGCCGCGCGCGCCAGAGAAGGCGTGCGGATCGAGGAACGGTGCCCCATGCGGCCTGCGCTCGCGCGCAGCGAACAGGGTGAGCGCCCCGGCCGCCAGCACGAGCGTCAGCCAGCGTATGCCGCCGCCTACCTCGAGGGTGAGCAGCACGGTGGCGAGGAAAACGGCGAAGACCGTTCCCGCGAGGAAGTCTGGCGGCTTGCGGTCCGACCGCGGCGACTCGGGCAGGCGCAGGGAAATGACCAGCACCGCGAGCGCGATCGGAATGTTGATGAGGAAGATCGACGGCCAGCCGTAGTACTGCGCGAGCGCGCCGCCGGCGATTGGTCCGATCATGGACGCGAGCCCGAACACGGCGCCGAAGATGCCGAGCGCGAGACCGCGCCGCTCGGCCGGGAAGATGCGCACGCCCTCGGCCTGCGCGTTCGGGTATACGGCGCCTGCGCCAAGGCCCTGCACGAGCCGCGCGACGAGGAAGATCGCAAAGCTGTGGGAGAACGCCGCGATCAGCGATGCGAGGCCGAACGCGGCGACGCCGGCCCGAAACAGCTTGCGCCGCCCGTAACGATCGCCGGCCGCGCCGGAGAGCACGGTCGAGGCGACGTAGGCGACGGTGTACGTGGTGACGGTCCAGGCCATCCAGTCGAGCGTGATGTGGAAGGTCCCTGCGATGAGCGGAAACGCGGGTCCGAGGATGCCCATATCGAGCGCGCCGACGAACACGCCGGCCAGGTAGACCGACAGTACGCGGAAATTTGGCCGCAGTTCGGTTCGCCTCCGCTGGTAGAACTGGTACGGCCGTAGGGCCGCTTCCTAGTCTTCGCGAAGGGGCGCAATCGCACCTGCGTCAGCGCGCTCGCTGCAGCAGGCGCTCCAGCCGGGCCCTGCGCTGGGCCCCGACGAGCACGCCCGCGATCTTGCCGTCGCGATCCACGAGCACCGCGGTTGGGAGTTCTGTCACGCGGTAGGCCTGTGTCACTTCGCCGTATCGGTCGAAATAGAGCGTCTTCTCACGGCCGATCCGCTTCCAGAGCGCCTGGGCGTCGCCCGGCAGCTCGGAAGGCTGCAGGTCGATCGGCACCAGGGCGACATGGTGTCGCTCCAGCCCGGAGTATCCAGTAACATAAGAAACGTATGCGGGGCATTGTTTGCACCATGTAGTGAAGAAGAGCAGCAGGTGCGGGCGGCCCTTGAGACGAAGGTGTGTTTCGCCGCCTCCCGCACTCTTCAGCACGACGGGCGGTGCCGGGGTGCCGGCAGGCAGTGCCGGGTCCGTCACCAGGAGTCGCAGGAGCAATATCGGCAAGAGCATCGCCATTATCCACCCATCGCGGCAAGCTGACGGGGCCGCACTCGGTCCCGCTCGACAGCATGCCCAATTTCGCGGAGCCTGGCGGCTCCGCTTTCGCCCGTGTCTGAGGAGGTCTTGCGCTATCCGGGAATTTCTCCGCATCCGGGACCTCGTTCGCCCGGAGTTGCGCTCTTACGCCTTCGGCCTGACGGCGCTCATCCTGGCGGACGCGCTGCAGCTCATCACGCCGCAGATCCTGCGCCTCTTCGTCGACGCGATCCAGGCTCCTGGCGCACAGATGCGCGACCTGCTCCCGTTTGCCCTCGCCATGCTGATCGCGGGGCTGCTGATCCTCGTCTTCCGGTTCGGCTGGCGCACCCTCTGTTTCGGCGCCTCGCGCCGGATCGAATACCGGCTGCGCAAGAAGCTGTTCGCCCACCTCACGGGCCTTTCGGCAAACTTTTTCAACCGGCACAAGGTCGGCGACCTGATGGCGCATGCGACGAACGACGTGCAGGCGGTCCGCATGGCGTTCGCCATGGGCGTCGTCGCGACCGTGGACTCCTCGGTGCTGATCGTCTCGACCGTCGTGATCATGGTGGAGACGATCTCCCTGCCGCTCTCGCTCTGGGCGCTCTTGCCGCTGCCGGTCTCGGCCATCGTCGCGAGTTCGCTCGGCAAGATCATCCACCAGCGCTTCGTCCGAGTGCAGTCGGCCTTCGCGGACATGACGGACACGGTGCAGGAGAATTTTTCAGGCATCCGCGTCGTCAAGGCGTTCGCGCAGGAGCATCCCGAAGAGGAGAAGTTCCGCTCCCGCAGTGATGCGTACATCAAGCGCAACATGGAGCTCATACGCGTCTGGGGGCTCTTCGACCCGCTCGTCGACGCGATCGGCGGCCTCTCGTTCGCCGTCGCCACCGCCTACGGCGGCTACCTTGTCCTGCAGGGCCAGCTGAGCCTCGGCGAGTACGTAGCGTTCCTCTACTACCTCGGGCTCCTGCGCTGGCCCATGATGGCCGCCGGCTGGGTGATCAACGTCCTGCAGCGCGGCGCGGCCTCGATGGAGCGCCTAAACCGCATCTTCGACGTGCAGCAGGAGATCCGCGACGCACCGGGCGCCCTGCCGCTCCCGGCGCCGCACGGGGCGATCTCGGTGCGACACCTGACCTTCGCCTACGCGAAGGACCGGCCGCCGGCCCTGCGCGACATCGACTTCGAACTCGAGCCCGGCCAGACGGTCGGGATCATCGGGCGCGTCGGCAGCGGCAAGTCGACGCTCGCAAGCCTGCTGCTGCGCCTCTATGAGCCGCCCCGCGGGACCGTCTTCGTCGACGGCGTCGACATCCTCGACCTGAGAGTCCGTGACCTGCGCGCGTCCTTCGGCTACGTGCCGCAGGAGGCGTTCCTCTTCTCCGAGACCATCTCCGGCAACATCGCCTTCGCGCGTCCCGAGGCGGCGCAAGACCAGATCGAAGCCGCCGCAAGGGCCGCTGCCGTTCACGGCAACGTGATCGACTTCCCGAAGGGGTATGAGACGCTCGTGGGCGAGCGCGGCGTGACCCTCTCGGGCGGGCAGAAGCAGCGGGTTTCCATCGCGCGGGCGCTCATCCAGGATCCGCCGATCCTCCTGCTCGACGACAGCCTTTCCGCCGTCGACACCCAGACGGAGTCCGAGATCCTGGGCGCGCTGCGAGAGAGCCGCCAGGGCCGGTCCAACATCGTGATCGCCCACCGCATCTCGGCCGTCATGCACGCGGACCTCATCCTCATGCTCGAGGACGGCGCCGTGGTCGAGCGCGGCACGCACGAGAGCCTCTTGCGCCTGGACGGACGCTACCGTGAACTCTACGAGCTCCAGCTGCTCGAGGAGAGCATCCTGCACCGCGGAGAGGAGGGAGCCTGATGGAAGAGGACTTTCGCGAGGAGGATTCCCTCGGCAGGGCCTACAACGCCCGGCTGATCCGCCGCCTGCTGCGCTTTGCGAAACCGTACTGGGCTCCGATCCTTGCCGCGGCGGCTCTGGTCGCGATCGTCACGGCCTCGGACCTCGCGCCGCCCTACCTCTCCGCGCTCGCGATCGACAACGACATCAGCGCGATGTTCCAGCCGATGGCGGTCTACCCCGCCTCCGCCAATCTGCCCGGCGGCATCGACTACCACGGAAAGGAATACCTGCCGCAGCACTTCGTGCAGGGACATCCCACGCAGTGGGTGCAGGTCATCCTCTCCGGCGGCCGCACCTACCTCGTGACCGGCGTCACCCCGGGCAAGGCCATCAAGATCACGGACGGCGTCGCGACGAGCCACGGCGCGACACTGCCCGCGACCGCGCTCAGCGGCGCCGGCGTGAGCGCCTTCCGCTTCCCCTTCGTGCACGGCCTTCTGCTGCTCGGGCTGATCTACGCGCTCGCCGTCCTGGTCGCCTTTGGTGCGAACTACGCCCAGACGTACATCCTCGGACTCGCGGGCCAGCGGATCAACTTCGACATCCGCAAGGCGATCTTCACACACGTCGAGCACATGCACCTCGGCTACTTCGACAGGAACCCGATCGGCCGCCTCGTCACGCGCGTCACGAACGACACGGAAGCCCTGAACGAGATGTACACCTCGGTGATGGTCAACGTCTTCAAGGACGTCTTCATGCTGGTCGGGGCCGTGGTCGTCATGTTCACGATGAACCACTTCCTCGCCCTCGTGAGCTATGCCGTCATACCACTGCTCGTTGTGGTCACGGCTGCCTACACCCGCTTCGCCCGCGACGCCTACCGGACCGTGCGGGTACGCCTCGCGCGGCTGAACGCCTTCCTCTCCGAGAACTTCTCCGGCATGCGCATCGTGCAGGTGAATCGCCAGGAGCAGATGCAGCAGCACCGATTCGACCGCGACAACACGGGCTACCTCAAGGCCGGCATCCGCGAGCTGACGATCTTCGCCGTCTTCCGGCCGTCGATGAGCTTCCTTTACAACGTCACGGTAGCCGCGCTCCTCTGGTGGGGCGGTGGCAGCGTGCTGCAGCACATCGTCGAGTTCGGCGTGCTGTACGCCTTCATCGGGTATGCGCAGCAGTTCTTCCAGCCGATCCAGGACATGGCCGACAAGTACCAGGTGATGCAGTCCGCGATGGCGGCCTCGGAGCGCATCTTCCAGGTGCTCGACACACCGGCCGAGGTCACAGACTCGCCGGTGCCGCAGGCGCTCCCGGCGCCGCTGCGCGGCGAGATCCGCTTCGAGCACGTCTGGTTCGCCTACGACGGCGAGAACTACGTGCTCAAGGATGTGGACTTCAGCGTCAAGCCCGGTCAATCGGTGGCCTTCGTCGGCGCGACCGGCGCAGGCAAGAGTTCGATCGTGAGCCTGCTGGGACGCTTCTACGACGTGCAGCGCGGCCGCATCACGGTCGACGGGCAGGACGTCTCGACGGTCCCTCAGCAGCAGCTGCGCCGCGCGATCGGGGTCGTGCAGCAGGACGTGTTCCTCTTCGCCGGCAACATCCGCGACAACATCCGCCTGGGCGACGAGATCTCCGACCAGGATGTGGAGGCAGCCGCGCGGCACGTGCACGCATCCCACTTCATCGAGCGCCTGCCCGGCAAGTACGACGAGCCGGTGCAGGAACGCGGCTCGACCTTCTCCGCGGGGCAGCGGCAGCTGGTCGCGTTCGCCCGCGTGCTGGCGCACGACCCGGCCATCCTGGTGCTGGACGAGGCCACAGCGAGCATCGACACCGAAACCGAAGCCTTGATCCAGCAGGCCCTCGCGCGCGTGTCACACGGTCGCACCACCCTGATCGTCGCCCACCGGCTCTCGACGATCCGGGGCTGCGACCAGATCTTCGTCATGCACCACGGCCGCATCGTCGAGCGCGGCACCCACGACGAGCTCCTGCTCCGCCGCGGCCTCTACTGGGACCTCTACCGCCTGCAGTACCGAGAGGCCGACCAGCCGCTCGGCGAGGTGGGCACCAACTAGCCGGCGCCGCAGGTCGAGAGGGAGGAACATCAGCCGGCCGCCGAGAGCGGCCGGCTGATGCTTACCCGCGCCACGGCCGGCAGGGGCTTCCCCGTTCCGAGGGATCTCCAAATCTCCAGTTGACCGGGCCCCCCGCATGCGCCGAGAATCAGCCCAGGGAAGCCGCGATCGCGAGGTGTACAAGCTGCGCATTGAGACGGGCCGGATCCTCTCCATCCTCGCTGGCATGTATCCCGAGGCGCGCTGCGCGCTAGATTTCACGACGCCCTTTGAACTCCTGATCGCCACTATCCTCTCCGCGCAGTGTACGGACGAGCGGGTCAACATGATCACGCCCCGCCTCTTCCCGCGCT
>JAKAPV010000120.1 GCA_021806845.1 Bacillota bacterium
CCGGCTCGCCGGAGGAGCACCTCCTCGAGCGGATCGCGTCGGCACGCCGAGCGACGCTCGTCGCGGGCGTGACGGAGCCGGCAGGCCCGGGCAAGTTCCGCAACGAGGCCGCGGTCTTCGGCCCCTTTGCGACCAATTGCTACTTCGTCTGGACGGATCCCCGCGCGGCCCTTCTGATCGACGCGGGGTTCATGCCCGGTGCGCTCGCACGGAAGGCGGTGCAGCTTTCCTTGCAAGTGCGCGCGATCCTGATCACCCATGGGCACGGAGATCACATCGTCGGCGCGGAGGAACTGCGCCAGCGCTTCGCCTGCCCGCTCTACTATCCGGAGGGGGACCTTTTCCTCGCCACCGGCGACTTCTACGGTGAGCAGTACGAGATCCCGCAGCCGACGCAGCTCGTGCGCGGCGGGGAGCGGCTCAGCCTTGGCGGCATGGAGATCGACGTGCTTTCCGTGCCCGGGCACTCCCCCGGGCACGTCGCGTACCGCATCGGCGACGACCTCTTCTCCGGCGACTGTCTCTTTCGCGACTCGATCGGACGGTTTGACCTCGCAGGCAGCGACGAGGCGGAACTCTATCGCTCGCTCCAGCGCCTCTTGGCGCTCGGGGATGACGTGCAGGTGCATCCCGGCCATGGACCTGCGACCCAAATCGGCCGCGAGCGCCACGAGAATCCCTTCCTCCAGCCGTAGCCCGGCCGCACGCGCAAGTTCAGCTCAGGGAGGCCTTCGCATGTGGCAAGCGCTGCGGATCGAGACGGCGCGCGGGACGTTCGAGGTGTTCCGGAAAGGCAGCGGGCCGCCGCTCTGTGCGACGCACCTCTACTCCGCGTTCAACGCGACCGGGGATCATTTCGCAGAGTGCTTCACGACAATGCGCACCGTGTACCTTGTGAACCTGCGCGGAGCCGGCGGGTCGGACCCCGCAGGCGTGCCGGCGGACCTCTCGATGGAGTCCGCGGCAAGGGATCTCGAGTCGATCCGCGCGGCACTTGGACATGACGGCTGGGACTTCGCCGGTCATTCGACCGGCGGCATGCTCGGCCTTCTCTATGCGGTGTCGCATCCGCAGAGCTTGCATTCCGTCATCGCGGTCGGCGCGGCCGCGTCGAACCGTTATGCGGAGGACCCGGGCTGCATCTACAACCGCGCGCATCCCCGCTTCCAGGAGATGCAGGACCTGATCGAGGCGCTCAAGGCGGATGACCTCGATTCCGCGGAACTCGCGCGCCTTGCGCGGGAACGCACGAAGCTATCGCTGCACCGGCCGGAGCGATACGCGGAATACTTCCCGCCGGGCGTGCAAAAGCGCATCTGCGCTCCCCGCCTCGACTACTACGGGCAGGTGGATTTCCCGCTTTTCGACCTATCGGGTCAGCTGGAGGCATGCGCGGTGCCCGCGCTCGTCGCCTGCGGCAGGCACGATGTGCAGTGTCCGCTGTCCTCCTCGGAGGAGATTGCGAGGCGCATGCCGCGTGCGCGGCTGGCCGTCTTTGAGCGGAGCAACCACTATCCCTTCCTCGAGGAGCGGGAGGCGTTCCTGGGCGCGGTGCGGAGCTTTTTGGACGCTCCCCGATAGACGGCCCAAGAGACCATTTCCCTCTCGCGCTGCTCAGGTACAATGAACGAGGTGACGAACGTGGGCAATGCTCCCGGAACGATCGATGGATGGTATGCCTTGCACATGCTGTACCGCGTGGACTGGGCTCGCTTTCGCGCGCTCCCGGAGGAGTCGCGCAGCACCGCCCTCGAGGACTTCTCCTCCCGCATGGCGGAGGCCGAGGCCGCACGTGAGGGACACCGCGGCTCGAGCGCCTTCTACTGGCTGCTCGGCCACAAGGGCGATGTCATGGCGGTCCATCTGCGCCCGACGCTCGAGGCGCTCGCGGAGGTCGAAAACGCCTTTGCGCGGGCTCCCTTGACGGACTGTATGACGCCCTCGTATTCCTACCTATCTGTCGTGGAACTCAGCACGCACGGGAGCGGGGGGCGTACGCCGGAGACGCAGGATGCGCTGGAGGACGCGCTGCGGGCGCGCCTCGAGCCGGACCTGCCCCAAGCCCGCTACGCCTGCTTCTACCCGATGAGCAAGCTGCGCGGCGAGGACCGGAACTGGTACATGCTCACGCCCCAGGAGCGCCAGGAGCTGATGCGCAGCCACGGCCTGATCGGGCGGGAGTACGCAGGCAAGGTGAAGCAGATCATCACCGGCTCCATGGGCCTCGACGATTGGGAGTGGGGCGTCGACCTGTTCGCGGACGACCCCCTGCAGTTCAAGAAGATCGTGTACGAGATGCGCTTTGACGAAGTGAGCGCCCGCTACGCGCTCTTTGGCGCGTTCTATGTCGGACTGCGGATCGGGGCGGGAGATCTGCGCCGCTATCTCGCGATCTAGCATCGCGCAAGCACCGGAAGGGGTATGCAGAGTTGGAAATGCAGGCGGTCCTCAAGGCCAAGGCGGCGGCTGGCGCCGAGCTCGTGCGCATCCCCGTACAGCATCCCGGGCCGGGTGAGGCGCTCATTGAGGTTCGTGCCGCATCGGTGTGCGGTACGGACTACCACGTCTACAGCTGGGACGACTGGGCCGCGCAGCGCGTCCACCCGCCGCGGGTCATGGGGCACGAGACAGCCGGCGTCGTCGTCGAGGTCGGACCGGGCGTGCAGGGCGTAGAGGTCGGCGACCACGTCTCCGTCGAGACCCACATCACCTGCGGACACTGCCACTCCTGCCGGACGGGACAGGGGCACATCTGCGAACACGTGGAGATCCTGGGCGTCGACCACGACGGCTCGTTCGCCGAGTACCTGCTGATGCCGGCGCAGAACCTCTGGAAGAACCCGAAGGAAATGCCGTTCGACGTGGCCGCCGCGCAGGAGCCGCTCGGGAACGCGGTGCACACCGTGTTCGCGGGGGAGATCGCCGGCAAGAGCGTGCTCGTGACAGGCCTTGGCGCGATCGGGCTCTTCTCCGTCGGCGTCGCCCGGGCAGCGGGCGCAGGTCAGATCATCGCGACCGAAGTGAGCGAGTACCGCAGGGGGCTTGGACGCACGATGGGCGCCGACATCGTGCTCGACCCGACGAAGGACGATGTCGTCAGCGCCGTCCGCGACGCCACGGACGGCGGCGTCGAAGTGGTGCTGGAGATGTCGGGACATCCCCAGGCGATCCGCGACGCGATCCGCTCTTGCCGCATGGGCGCGCGGGTCTCGCTGCTGGGGCTCCCGTCACAGGATGTCACGCTGGAACTCTCGGAGCAGGTGATCATGCGCGGCCTGACGCTGCAGGGCATCACCGGGCGGCGCATGTTCGACACCTGGTACAAGACGCGCGCGCTCCTCGCGTCGGGCCGCCTCGACATCGCTCCGCTCATCACGCACCGCTTCCCTCTGCAGGACTACGACACGGCGATGCGCGTGCTCCATGAAGGGCAGTGCGGCAAGATCGTGCTTTTACCGAAGGGGCGATAGAGCCAAGGGAAGGGAGAGGATGGCTGTGTCGGCACTGGACTTTGCACAGCAGGAGATCGAGGAGCTGAAGCGGCAGGGCCTATTCCGCCCGCTGCGGGTGCTCACCTCGGCGCAAGGGCCGCGCGCCGAGATCGACGGGCGGCGCGTCATCAACCTGAGTTCGAACGACTATCTCGGGCTCGCGAACGATCCGCGCCTCAGGCGCGCCGCGATCGAGGCGACGGAGCGCTACGGAGCCGGTACGGCGGCCGTGCGCACGATCATCGGCACGCTCGACATGCACCTCGAACTCGAGCGCCGCCTCGCGGAATTCAAGGGAACCGAGGCCGCCATCGTCTTCCAAAGCGGGTTCACCTGCAATTCCGGAGTGATTCCGGTGCTGGTGGGCGAGGGCGACGTGATCATCTCGGACGTCTTGAACCACGCCTCGATCATCGACGGCTGCCGTCTCGCGAAGGCGGAGATCCGGCGCTACGCCCACAAGGACATGGCCGAGCTTGAGACGCAGTTGCAGGCTGCGCAGGGCTTCCGCCGGCGCCTCGTGATCACGGACGGGGTCTTCAGCATGGACGGTGATATCGCGCCGTTGCCGGAGATCGTCCGCCTGTGCGAGCAGTACGGAGCGATCAGCTACGTCGACGACGCCCATTCCTCCGGCGTGCTTGGCAAGAACGGCCAGGGCAGTGTCCACCACTTCGGCCTGCAGGGGCGGGTCGACGTCCAGGTCGGAACGCTCAGCAAGGCCGTCGGCGTGCTCGGCGGCTACGTCGCGACTTCGCGCGCGCTCGTGGACCTCTTGATCCATCGCGGCCGCCCGTTCCTCTTCAGCACCTCCCACCCGCCCGCCGTCACGGCGGCGGCGATCGAGGCGATCAACATCATGGAGCGCGAACCCGAGCTGATCGCTCGGCTCTGGGCGAACGCCCGCCGCTTCAAGGAGGGCCTGAACGCGCTTGGCTTCAACACGGGACACTCCGAGACGCCGATCACGCCGGTGATCATCGGCGGCGAGCGCGAGGCCATGGAGTTCTCCGACGAACTGTTCCGGCTCGGCGTCTTCGCGCAAGGCATCGCCTTCCCCACTGTGCCGAAGGGCCAGGCGCGCGTGCGGACGATCGTATCCGCTGCCCACAGCGAGGCGGATCTCGCGGAGGCGCTCGCAGCCTTCGAGCGCGCGGGCCGGGCGATCGGCGCGATCTAGAAGGTGCGCAGGGAGATCTGGTTGGAAACGGGCCTCTGGCTCACGATCGTGCTCTGGTCGCTCAACTTCATTGCAGTGAAGATCGGGGTGCAGGACCTCCCGCCGGCGCTCTTCACCGCCCTCCGCTTCCTCGTAGCCGGGCCGCTGCTGCTCGCCCTTGCCTACCGCAAGGGCGAGATCCGCGTCTCGCACCGCGATTTCTGGGCCCTCGCGGGCACGGGACTCATCGGCATTTCGCTCTATCAGCTCCTGTTCACGACCGCGGTTCAGCTCACAGATGTCGCCTCTGCGGCCATCCTCATGGCGCTCTCGCCGGTCTTCGCTGCCATCTGGGGCGTCATCGCGCGTTCAGAGACCCTGCGGATCGGCAACCTCCTCGGCGTTGCCCTCGGCGTTGCGGGTGCTGTGCTTGTCATCCTGGGCGGCCACCGGGCCGCGACCGCGACAGCGCCGGCGCCCCTCCTCGGCGACGGCGCGGCGCTGCTCGCCGCGGTGGCTTGGGCCGTCTACGGATTCATCTCCCTGCCGCTCGTACGGCGGCTGCCCCCGCTCACGGTCACCGCTTGGCAGTCTGTGCTTGGCGGCATCGCCCTCTTATGGGCGATTCCGATATACTGGCCGCAGGCGCACTTTACGGTCAACGCCTTCTCCATCCTGTACTCGGCGCTCCCGGTGACGGTATTCGGCCTCTCCTTCTGGCAGGGAGCGACGGCCCGGCTCGGGCCGACACGTCTCCTGGCGCACCTCAGCGCCGAACCGGCGATCGCTGCCGTCGCGGCATTCTTCATGTTCGGCACTCCGATCGGCCGCTTTGTCATCGCAGGAGGCATCATGTCGCTGGTCGGCGTCTATCTGGCGCGCGCCGGGAGCGGCGCCAGCAGCCACAGGCGTGGGCGCGAGTCTTTGGCGGAATAATGTTCAGCGTTGTTTGACACCGCTTTCGGGCCTGTGCCAGAATGTCGGTGAAAGGTGAGCGGTGCAGTAAGGATTTATTCGAGGGAGGCAACACGAGGCATGGCGAGGCCAACACTGGAGATCCGTGAACTGCGGGTCGGAATCGATGGCCGCGAAATCGTCAAGGGACTTGACCTGACGGTGCGCGGCGGCGAAGTGCACGCCATCATGGGTCCGAACGGAACCGGCAAGAGCACACTTGCGTCCGCGCTGATGGGACACCCGACCTACGAGGTGCTTGGCGGCACGGCAACGCTGGACGGCGAGAACCTGCTGGAGATGGGAGTAGACGAGCGCGCACGCGCAGGGCTCTTCCTGGCTATGCAGTACCCCGCGGAGATCTCCGGCGTCTCGACCGCGAACTTCCTGCGCACGGCGGTCAACGCCCGCCGCGGCGAGAGCGATCCCATGCCGGTGCTGAAGTTCCATCGCCAGCTCAAGGAGAAGATGGAGCGCCTCTCGATCGACCCAGCGTTCGCCGAGCGGTACGTCAACGAGGGTTTCTCGGGCGGCGAGAAGAAGCGCAACGAGATCCTGCAGATGTCTATACTACAGCCCCGCATCGCCATCCTCGACGAGATCGACTCCGGCCTCGACATCGACGCGGTGAAGATCGTGGCGCAGGGCGTGAACGATATGCTCTCCGAGGATTTCGGGGTGCTGATCATCACGCACTACCAGCGCATCCTGAACTACATTCGCCCCACCAACGTGCACGTCATGATGCAGGGGCGCATCGTCCGCTCCGGCGGCCCCGAACTCGCCGAGCAGCTCGAAGCGCGCGGCTACGAGTGGCTGCGCGAGGAACTCGGCATCGAGGAACCGCTCTCGCAGGAGGCCTGACATGGCGAGCGACACGCTGACCTTCCCCACCCGCGCCCAGGTCGAGGCCGTCTCCGGCCTGGAGCCGCAGTGGCTCCGCGACCGGCGCCTGGAGGCGCTCGAGGAGAGCGCTGCCCTCGCGCTGCCGATGTCGAAGACGACGCGCTTCGCCGATGCGGCGTTCGTGCAGGCCGGAGCCGCGCCGAGCGCACCGGAGGTGCAAGCGGCCGATGTGCCGGCCGGCGTCATCCTGATGGACCTCAGGGAGGCGCTCGGGGAGCACCCGGACCTCCTGCAACCGCACCTCCTCACCGTGCTCGAGCGCAAGAATCTCCTGCACGCGCAGCACGCCGCTCTGACGGCCGGCGGCATCTTCTGCTACGTCCCGAAGGACATGGAGCTCACAGGACCGTTGCGCGCGACGCTGAATTTCACCGGCGACGCCTACTACGCACCGCATGTGCTCTTCCTGGCCGGTCCGCGCAGCCGCTGCGACCTGATTGTCGAACTGGTCGGCGAGGATGGCACAAGCCCGGCGATCAACGGTGCGGTCGAGGTCGTAGCGGAGGAGGGCGCGCAGGTCCGCTACATCGAGTTCCAGCGGCTTCCCGGCAAGGCGCAGGGACACTGGCCGCGCCGGGCGACCGTCGGCCGCAACGCGAGCCTCACCTGGATCCTCAATGACATCGGTGCCCGGCTGCAGGTGGCGGACACGCGCACGGACCTGATCGGCGACGGCGCCGAGTCCCGCGTCCTTGCGACATTCTTCGGCGGGCGCCGCCAGCACTTCGACTTCCGTCATGTCGCCGTCCATGTGGGGCAGCACACGGCGAGCGACACGCAGGCACGCGGCGTGCTGCAGGGCAGGGCACGCGCGGTCTACAACGCGAACACGGTCATCCGGCCGCATGCCATCGGCACGAGCGGCTGGCAGCACGAGCACACGCTGATGCTCTCCGAGACGGCGCGCGCAGACCTCGTGCCGGAACTCGAGATCGACGAGTGGGATGTCAAGGCAGGGCATGCGGCCTCCGCAGGTCCCGTGGACCCCATGCAGCTCTACTTCATGATGGCGCGCGGTATCCCGGAGGTCGAGGCGCGCCGCCTGATCGTCTACGGCTTCCTCTCTTCGCTGCTCGACAGCATTCCGCTCGCGGAAGTCCGTGAGCGCATCGCACAGCTCTTCCACGAGAAGGTGGAAGTATGAACGTCGCCGCACGGCGGGCGGAGTTCCCCATTCTCGCCACCAGGATGCAAGGCAAGCGCCTGGCCTACCTCGACTCTGCGGCGACGTCGCAGAAGCCGCGGGCAGTCCTGGATGCCGTGCGGCGGTACTACGAAGAGGACAACGCCAACGTCCACCGCGGGGTCTATGAGCTTGCCGCGCGCGCGACCCAGGACTACGAGGACGCTCGCCGGAAGGTCGCGCAGCTCGTGGGCGCAGGCGCCGAGGAGATCGTGTTCACCCGCGGCACCACGGAGTCCATCAACCTCGTCGCGCGCAGCTACGGCGAGCAGGTGCTCGGGCCCGGCACGAATGTCGTCACCTCGGCGGCAGAGCACCACTCGAACCTTCTGCCCTGGCAGCAGGCGGCATGGAGCCGCGGGGCGGAGGTGCGCTACGTGGAACTCGACGCGGAGGGACACGTCACCGCCGACGCGCTGCGCGCCGTCGTCGACGACTCCACGCGGGTCGTTGCCCTCGCGCACGTCTCGAACGTGATGGGTACCGTCACCGATATCGCCGCTGCGGCGGAGATCGCGCATCGCAAGGGCGCGGTGATCGCCGTCGATGGCGCGCAGTCCGTGCCGCACCGACCCGTCGACGTGAAGGCGCTCGGCATCGACTTTCTCAGCTTCTCCGGCCACAAGATGTGCGGGCCGACCGGCATCGGGGCGCTCTATGGTCGCGCCGACCTGTTGCAGCGGATGCAGCCCGTATACTATGGGGGAGAGATGATCGAGGAGGTCACCTTGCTGGCGTCCACGTGGAAGGAAGCGCCCTGGCGCTTCGAAGGCGGCACGCCGAACATCGGCGGGGCCGTCGGCATGGGAGCCGCGGCGGATTACCTCCGAGGCATCGGTCTTGCGGCGATCCACGAGCACGAGGTGGAGCTTGCGAACCTCCTCGCGGAGCGGATCCGCGCGATCCCCGGCGTGACCGTCTACGGCCCGCGCGGCCCGCGCCAGAGCGGCGTCGTCACCTTCAACCTCGAAGGCGTCCACGCGCATGACGTCGCGACCGCGCTCGACACCGAAGGGGTCTGCGTGCGAGCGGGGCACCACTGCTGCCAGCCGCTGATGCGCAGGC
>JAKAPV010000121.1 GCA_021806845.1 Bacillota bacterium
CTAGCGCCCGCCCCAACGCCTTGTCGTTCAGCTGTGACGCCTGCACGCCAACTCCGAGCAGCAGCTCCACATCGCGGTCACGATACACTTCCGGCATCTGATAGAGCGCTTTGCGATCCTCGATGAGCACCATTACCAGGGCCAGAATCCGCTGCCCAGGGCTCACCGCGCACTGCTTCGGATCCCACGGAAGCATCTCGTTCAGTGTTTCGACGAACTGCATGCGCTGCACGAACTCGCGCACGACCACCCCAACGCCCACGTTGTACGCGGCCGCACCTTCCATCTCGCTGAACAGTCGCTGCAGTTCGTCGTCCATGCTACCCTGCTTCTACGCCGTAGCCCCGATATCCTTGCTACTAACAGTTTCCAGTAACCGAAAATCTCCCCCGCTCCTGCCGGGGGTGGTGAACGTGGGTCAGAACTGGCCCAGGCGGAAGCCGAACGGACCGAGCAACTGCTCCAGGCAATCGATCCCGAACCGGCCAGCCGGGTGGCCGAGGACGCGCAGACCTTGCAGAAGATCGTAGCCCGGGATGGCACGATGAGCTTCGCGGACCCGGAGGCCCGCTGGGGCTTTCAAAAGAAGAATGAGCCGTTCCTCGGCTACAAGACGGTGATCAGCACCGACGAGAGCGGCATCGTGACGGGTGTGCGCGTCGTCACCGGCAATGAGAGCGAAGCGGACTCACTGCTCCCGCTGGTCAAGGAACTCAAGGCTCGAGGGCTGGCTGCGGGGAAGCTGGCCGCGGACAAGGGGTATGACGGGAAGGACCTGCGCGAAGAGCTGCGGGAGCTGGGCATCCGGGCCTATACGCCGCAGCACCAGACGAAGGACCGCCTGCCGGAAGGCTTAACGTACGACGAAAAGCGCGACGCGGTGCGCTGCCCCAAAGGCAAGTTCTCTCATCAGAAGACACCGCACCAACGTGGCGGTACACTGTACAGCTTCCGCTCGGCCGATTGCCAGCGCTGCCCGCTGTGTGACGACTGCCTTTCCGCCGGCCGCCGAGCAAAGATCGTCTACTACCGCGCCGACCTGCATGAGCACCGGCCCAAGGGCATTCACCAGGCCATGCGCATCCGCAGGACGGTTGAGAGGGTCTTCGGCGACGCGAAGTATTGGCACCGCATGGAGCATTCCCGCTACACACGCCGCTGCCGGGTCGCGACCCAGGTGCTGCTCACGATGACCGTCCTCAACGCCAAGAAGATGGTGAAGCTCGCTGTGGAACCGTACGCAGGAGATCTTCGCAAAGACGGGGTACGAAGTCGCGAGTCCGGTGACCTAGTGCCGCAGGCGCCGGTCCCCTTGGAGCGTACGTTGCCCTTTCTGGGGTTACTACCTCGTCGCGAACTACGTCCGGACGCCTCGGAGGTCGGGCTTCTCTTCTAGGGGCATTGGCATCCTGCAGAGGTAGAACTTCGCGACGGCGGCGGATGGTGAAACGGAGGCAAAAGCGTCGGTCCTGGCAGCAAAGGTGCTCGGCGTACCTGCGGGCGTCACGATCGACGTCGACATCAAGTCGTTAGCGATGCCGTTATGATCGACCATACTGATCGCTTACACGGATGACGTCATCAAGCTCCGGTGTCGACACCTCTAGCACCGAAAGATCCAGATATGCCTCGAGCCTGTGCAGCGTCCCCGGTGTGATTGTGATCGTGTTGCCCGGCGAGATCACTTTGGGTACACCATCGATCTCCAACACCCCGCTCCCCTGAAGCACCCACATGGATTCCATCTTCTTCTCGTGATACTGCAGGCTTAGACTTTGCCCCGCCTTCACGTACAGGAGCTTTCCGGCGTAGCGGTCTGTCTCAGCCCAGATATACTCCGCGCCCCAGGGCTTCTGAACGACACGCGCACCCTCGGGAACGAAGGATGGACCCTCCGGCCGCGGTGGGCGCACCGTCGCTGACGCCTCGAGAGAAGCGACAAGCGTCCCTGCGGGCGTCGTGCAGACGATCAGGTCGTCCGCGCCGAGAACCTGTACAGGCGGAGCGCCGGGCTCACGCCATTCTAACGGCGCCTGCGCTCTTTCGGGACCTTCCCGATGGAAGCGGACGAACTCCGGCCAGTTGCCAAGATCGGACCAGCCCGCGTCGCACGGGACGACGTGCAGACCCTTTGCTCGCTCAAGAACTGCGCGATCGAAGGGCTGCTTCGGAGCGGAACTATAGGCTGAGGCCAGCTCTGCGTGGTTGCCTGAAGCCACGGCGGCGGCAGCTGCCTTGGCTGCCTGCCAGAGGTCAGCCGCGACGATCTCCGCTGTTCCCAAGAGAGACTGCACGTCCGCGATGAAAAGGCCCATGTTCCAGAGCGCGCCCTCGGAAATGAGGCGTGCGGCATGGGCGGGATCCGGCTTCTCCACAAAGCGTTCTACCCTACGCTCGCCATGCCCGTCCTCCGTGACGATGTAACCGAACTCCGGTCGGGGACCGGTAGGCATGGCGCCCAGAAGGCAAATGCCTGCGTGTTCCGTCGCGAGCCGAACCGCTTCCTTGGCGGCTTCGGCGAAGGCGTCCTCGTCGCGCATGACGTGGTCCGCGGGCAACACGGCGATGACCGCGTCAGGGTATGTGTGTGCCACCAGATGGGCGGCCGTGAGGACCGCCATGGCCGTGTCGCGGCGCTGGGGCTCTCCGTAAAACTGCTCCTGCGTTAGTTCCGGCAGCGCCTGCAGCATCCGGCTGCGGTCCGCTTCGAGGCCGATCACGAAGACATGGTCGGGTTCTCCTGCGATGCGCAGCGCCCGTCGGTAGGCGCGCCCGACCAGGGTTTCTCCTTGCACCTCGACGAGTGGCTTTGGCCTGCCAGGACGAGAAAGCGGCCAAAGGCGCTCTCCCGGTCCCCCGGCCATGATGACTGCTACCGTCGGACGCGTCTTCTGCACGCGCTAACCGCCTCGCTTGACATGTTGTCGGCAAGGCCCGCGCCCTGCCCTATGAACGTACGCCTCACACTGCGTGCATTGTAGTCAATGCTGGAGGCACGGTCGATAGGAGGCGTCTGAGGATTCTTATGGTGCGTAGCTCACCTTTGGTGCCGGTGCCGCGCCTGCAGGCGCCGTCACCGGTCCCATGGACCCGACCGCCGTCACGCGGAAGTGGTCGGAGAAGGTGGCAGGCTGGCCGCTCGCGTCCGAGCCCACATACGAGAAGTTGATCGCGAGCGGTGCTCCCGTCTTCTTATCTGTGCAGGCCGTGCCATAGGCGGACTGCGCCGTCATGCCGGTCGGCAGCAGGAACTTCACGCGCCAAGCGATGCCCTTACGTCCGGCCGCGCTGCAACTGCCCGCCGCGGTCGCGGTGCTGCCCGCTAGGCGTACGCGCCAGGCCCTGCCGATCTGGTCGAAGTTCTGCAGCACATCGGCGTAGGGCCCGGTCGGCTGTGGGCCGATATCATACCAGCCGGCCTGGAACCCAGGCGCCGGCGGCGCCGTGACATCGATGTAGTAGTGGCCGCCCGCAAAGATCAGGCTCGTCGCTCCCATGAAGGCCAGGGACTTCGCCTTTCCCGTTATGTCTTCACGGTAGTTCCGGCCGGAGTAGACTCCGTCCTGGGAGTATGCCACGGCGCCGAGATCGTAGGCCTCCAGCACCGACTCCGTCAGGGAGTAGTTCGGCAAGTGCTGCAAGGCCTGCATCACTGCGGGGCCGCTCCAGCTGTCCGCGGATGTGCCAGTGCCTGAGCTACCTTGTACCCCGCACCCTGCCGCGAGCATTCCCGACAAGGACAGCCCAGCGAGCGCGAGCAGCCTGCGGCCTGCCTTCATAGACGATCTTCCTCACGTCGTTACCTTATCCTTAAAGTTGGTCGAAACTGGCGGCAAGTCCTTCTGCAGGGGCTATGTTTGGTTTCCTAGGAGAATACTCATTTCGACCTGTTACACTTTGCACTTGAACCTCGCCGCGACCCCGGGACCGGAAGGAAGATACACCCTTGTTGCGCACACTGCACCCGATGATCGTCCACTTCCCGATCGCGCTCTTCTATACGACGGCGCTTTTCGAGGTGCTCTACCTCATCTACCGCAAGGAGTGGCTCAGGAGCGCCGGGGTGCTGCTCCTCACGCTCTCGATCGCGTCGGGAGTCGCCGCCGGCATCGCAGGCTGGATCTCCGAACACTACCTGCCGGCGAACCTTCCCCTGAAGGACCTCCAGCTCATCAACACGCACAAGAACTTTGCGGAACTCTCCGTCTTCGTCTACGGCCTTGCGTGGCTGCAGCGCGTATTCAGCGGCAAGCGTGGCCCGCGCGGCGCGATGGGCATGATCTATATCCTGCTGCTGCTGCTCGGCCTAGCGCTGATCAGCTACACGGGCTATCTCGGAGGCGGCCTCGTCTATGGCCACGGCATCGGCGTGCCGTAGGAACCGCGGGGGGAGGGCGTCGAAGTCCTGCGCAAACCCGTGGGACGGAGGCGGATCCTTTGGACCTAAGTGGGATCGAGATGCGCGAACTGCACACGCCGGAAGAGATGGCGATTGCTGTGCAGCTGCAGTTCACGACCTGGGGTCCGAACGACGCGACGCCCGCGAACCAGCTCGTCATCTCCGTCAAGTCCGGCGGCCATGTGATCGGAGCCTTCGACGGGGAGCGGCTCGTCTCGTTCGTCTACGGCTTCCCAGCCGTCCTGCCGGGAAAGCAGCCCTGGATCGCATCGCACATGCTCGCCACCTTGCCCGCGTACGGGGGCCGCGGCATCGGCCGCGCGCTCAAGTGGCGCCAGCGCGAGTGGGCCCTGGAGCGGGGCTTTGGGCGCATCACCTGGACCTTCGATCCTCTCGAGGCGCGCAACGCGCACCTCAACCTCAATCTCCTCGGCGCGAGCGGCGCGGAGTACATCGTGAACTGCTACGGCGAGATGGATGACCAGTTGAACCGCGGCCTTCCCTCAGACCGCCTGATGGCGGACTGGGACCTCACATCCCCCGGAGTCACCCTGCGCGCAGCGGGGGAAATGCCAACGCGGGAGGACCCCGCCGCCCGGGTCCTGGTGCCCCCGGACTTCCAGGCGCTCAAGCGAAGCGACCTTGCACAGGCCCTGAACGCTCGCCTGCGCGTGCGGGCGGAACTTCGCGCCGCGCTATCGGGCGGCCTCCGGGTGTATGGCTTCGATCGCGAGGTCGGCGCCCTTCTGCTCTGCTGAACCTAGTACAGCGTTCCGGAAGTTCGTTCCTCAGAACTCGGCCAGGAGCCAAGAGAGGTCTGTCAGGGCAGTGTCGCAGAGCTGGGGCAGCTCGCCTTCGTACGGTGTAGGCTCCCATCGGCCAGGATGGGTGGTGACGTCGAGCCGGAACTGGTAGTGGTCGAGGGCGCAGAAGCGGATACGGGGGATCTTCTCGCCGTCAGGCTCTTCGGAGTAGACGACGACATGGCGGCCGCGGGCAGCGGCCTTTAGGTGGTTGAGACCGTGGTCTTGCAGGAATCGCACGACGGTGTCGTGGGCGGCGAGCACCTGGTACTTGGAGTACGGAGGCTGCGGCATCAGGCGATCACCTCCTGGATGGGATAGCCGCGGAACGTCCAGCGGAAGGGATGA
This sequence comes from Bacillota bacterium, assembly GCA_021806845.1. GTDB lineage: Bacteria > Bacillota > Sulfobacillia > JAJZYS01 > JAJYTV01 > JAJYTV01. The sequence continues at coordinate 5,551 of JAKAPV010000121.1, forward strand.
CCGTCAGTTTGGTTCCAGCGGTCAATGAAGGCCAGAAGGCGGTTTCTGAGATCTTCTTCGGAGGAGAAGTCGCCATGGCGAAGGCAGCGGCGGCCGACGATCGAGAAGAAGATCTCAACCTGGTTCACCCACGATGCGTGCAACGGCGTGTAGAGGAACTGGAACTTGCCACCGTGTCGTTCGTTGAACGCGGTCCAGCGGCCTTGCGTCCCGTCGTGGTGGATGTTCAGGTTGTCCCAGATCACGATGATCCGCTTGGCGTCGCTGTGATGCTCCGCGACCCCTTCCATGAAGGCTACGAGGTCGTCTGCGCTGCGCGTCTTGCCACAGTGGGCGAGGACTTTTCCGTCGCGGATGTTGAAGGCGGCGAGCAGCGACTGCGTGCCATGGCGGATGTATTCGAACTCGAACCGCCCTGGCCTGCCGGGAACCGGCCGCTTCAGCGGCGACTTGCGCTCGGTGGCCTGGATCCCGGTCTTCTCGTCCACGCACACGACGACGGCGTCCTCTGGCGGATTCTCGTAGACCGACACGATCGCGTTGACCTTCTCCCGGAAAGCGGGATCGATGCTGTGCAGCCACATCTGCACCCGATGGGGATGCAAGGCGTTGTGCTGGAGGGTGCGCCAGATACTGCTGCGGCTCATCGGCACCACGGACTGCGCCGCCTGGGTGAGCGTGCTCACCGTCCAGTCGTTCTCCTCCAGACCGTAGTGCCGTGGTTCGTCGCACGCGATGGCTAACACCTCGCAGCGCTGCGTCACCGTGTATGTCGACGGAGCACCCGACCGAGGGAGATCCTGCAGACCCCGCACACCTCGCTCAGCGAATCGCCCCCGCCACTTGCGCACGGTGCGCAAGTGAACCCCCAGAAGCTCCGCCACCTCTTCCGGGGGCGTCCCCTGCGCCAGCTGCCAGACGATCGACGCCCGCAGCCACATCCGCCGCTCGACCTTCTGCCCGAAGACCAACGGCCGCAGCCGTGCGATGTCCTCAGCGCTCAACACCAAGGGACAGGGATGGAACGACGCTGCAACATGCGTTGCGCGCAGTGCTCCCATCCCCGTCCCACCCCCGCAAGGGCTGTCTTACGAGGGGCTTCAACACTACCCCCGAAAACTCCTTGCTGGAATGTTATGGTAACTCCCTGAGGGGAACGAACTTCTGAAACGCCGTACTAGTGTTCGGTGCGGAAATTGGGAGGGCCGCCGTGAACCGGAAGGACAACGGCGGTCGGTCGTGTGCGGGGATGCATTCGCGGCGCCGCTAACTACTGGTTTACCTGACATCACCTCGGTAAACTGAAGGCAATCTCGGGACACGTGAAAAGGGGAGCATCGGTGCACGACGAGGGACTGGCGGGCGGCGGCGAACACACGCAGTTGCCCAATGGAGGGCAGGCGGCTCCGCAGATCGATCAGGTTCGATCGCTGCTGGAGCGCTCGCGGGGCTGGTCGATGACCAGTCGGCCGGCTGAACTCTTCGATCTTGCAGGACGCGATATCGCGGAGATCTTCTCGGTGGATGCGGGCTACTTCATCTACCCGCCCGACTCGCCGACGGACAGCTCTTTTCAGGTTTATGCAGCTTGGGGGGGCCTGGGTCGACATGCGGCCAAGCTCAGCGAGCGGGCCAACCAGCAGGCCTCGCATGCCCCGTCTCCGCTCGACTACCTGAGCGAGGCTTGGCTTACCGTGGATCAGGTTCCGCCAGCGGTGCGTGGCGATTGGCAGCGTTGGGGCATCGCCTGCGGCGGGTCCTGGCCGATTTGCATCGGCGAGCAGCGCATCGGTGCGCTGGTCCTGCGCAGGACGCTGGTGCCCGCCGAGGACGACGGGCCACTCGTCGCCCTGAGCGCCGTTCAGATCTCACTTCTGCTGGAACTGCAGGAGCTGCGCCGGCAGGCTGAGGAGCTCAGCGAGACCGATCCGCTGACCGGACTGCTCAATCGTCGCGGGCTGTTCGCCCGCCTCCCGATACTGCGCGCCGTTGCGGAACGGTCAGGACGCACGCTCGTCCTGTCGATCGTCGACCTCGATAGCCTGAAGGACGTCAACGACGCATTCGGGCATCCGGAGGGTGACCGGATGCTCCAGGAGCTCGCTGAGGTTTTGCGCCGCCGCGTGCGGGAAGGCGACCTCGTCGCCCGTATCGGCGGAGACGAATTCGCTCTGCTGATGCTGGCCTCGCCAGGGGGAGAGCGCCGGGTGCAGCAGCGCCTCGATGCCCTGCTGCGCGATCCGGCCCGCACATGGCGCGCCTCTGCCGGCTACGCACAGTGGGGACGCGACGGGCAAGATTGGGAAACGTGCTACCGGACTGCGGACACGCGTCTATATGGCCGGCGCTCGGCACGGCCGTGACCTGCGGGGACGGACGTCCGGCGGGCGAGTAGGGCGCCGAAGAGTGGAAGCGCCAGGCACACCGCGCAGGGAACCTCCCGAGTCCCTTGCCGGGAGACATCTGCGAGGGCAATGCGGCCTCGCCGTCGGACACATCGAGGCACTCACCCTGCATCCAGCAGGGTGAGCGCCTCGGTGTGGAGCCGGGGAGATGTCCGAGTGGACGCCTGCGATCGGGGTGCGAGGCTGGCGAGGCGCCCGGGGGTAAGCCGCCTGCGTCGAAAGTACCACCTGTGCAGATTGAGGCACGCAGCAAGGGGGCGGCTCGTCCATCAGGAACACCCGATCAGGTGATGGAGTACGTTGGACCTGACCCGCCCTCGGGAGGGGTCAGGCGACCGCCCTTGGCCGTGATCGCGCCACACTGCACACAGTTCGCGGAGTTGACGATGACGTCCACAAGTTCGGAGTCGTTCGGCGTGTTCTCCGCAATCTCGTAGACGCCCGCGGGGCACATCCATCGCCATGTCTCCGCGATCGCCCGCGGCACGCGCTGCTGGACCCGGATGTGGCTCGGCTCATCGTCGCGGGTGCTCGTACCGGAGATGTAGACAGAGGACAGCTTATCGAAGATGTACTTGCCGTCCGGCTGCGGATAGGAACTGCTCTTGTCTCCGATGACCATCGGCGCGTCGGCGTCGGCATGATTCGGCCAACGTCCGCCGGGGAAGGCGCCGCCGGTCGCAACCATCAGGTTGGAGATCGCACCGCCGGCGAAGAAGCCCCGCTCGAAAGGCTGCCGCATGTTGCGCGTGGTGTAGAGCTCACGCC
>JAKAPV010000122.1 GCA_021806845.1 Bacillota bacterium
TCAAGCCCATCCTGTCGACCCCCTGGGTCTATGACCCCAGCGTGACCAACCCGTAACAAGAGCAGAAGACCCGGGCCCGCACCTCGGCGTGCGGGCCCGCTGCCCGCTCTGGAGGTACCTTCCATGCGCCCTCAGACAATCGTGCGCCTCTTGCTGATCGCGCTGACGGTCATGGTCTGCATCTTCGCATTGCGTGGATGAGCCGCGCTGCCGCCGTAAGGGTACCGATGTCAGGCAGACCACCAGGAAAAGATTGCATCCCAGCACACCCGCCGATGGAAGTTGCATGATGGACGCGCTCTCGCATCAGAGATGACTTGAAAGAGCGGCAGGAGCCGATCTCGCAGGCACCGCAAAGGTCCCCGCTGCGCCTTCACAGCGACCCGTACGACCTGGAGCACGCCGCGGCGGAGGGGCTAGTCCTCCGCCGCCGAGCCGTCGACCGCCAGCGCGTCCGAGAGGGCGACGCGCAGCTGAGCGAGTCCGTACGGCTTCGGCAGCGCGGCGCGAAACCCGGCACGGCGGTACTTCACCATGGCGTCATGGCGCTGATGCCCACTCGAGATGACGCCGCGGATCATCGGGTCGACCGCGCTGAGATTGCGCAGCAGTTCCGGCGCGGAGAGGTCTCCCGGCAGCGTGAGGTCCAAGATCGCAATGTGGAACGCCTGTCCGCGCACGAGTGCCTCGCGCGTCGCTTCCAGCGCCTCCCCGCTGCCGCAGGCCGTCTCCACCGAGCATCCGAGCTGCGTCAGCAGGTTGGCCCCGGTGGCTCGCACGAGATCGTCGTCATCCACCAGCAGCGCGCGGACATTCGCGGAAAAGTAGAGGGAGAGCGTGTCGCCGGCCGCGCTCTCCTGCTGGGCCGGCTGTGGCCCTACAGCGGGCAGGTAGACGTGGAAGACAGCGCCCTGCCCGGGAGCGGACTGCACGCTGATGTGCCCGCCGTGGCGCCGCACGATCCGGTGGGTGGTGGCAAGACCGAGGCCCTGTCCATCGGGCCGCGTGGTGAAGTAGGGGTCGAAGATGCGCGAGAGGTGTTCTGGTGCGATGCCCTTGCCGCTGTCCTGCACCGTCAGCCGCACGTACGGACCAGGCGGCAGGCGGACGGCGGGTGCATCGGGCGGCAGGGTGACTTCCTGCGCCGCGACGCCCAGGACTCCGCCCTCCGGCATGGCGGCGACCGCGTTCAGCACGAGGTTTTGCAGGACCTGGCTGAGTTCCGCGGCCGCGCCATGCACCCGCGGCAGGTCATCGGGCGCGAGCAATTCGCCGCGCACCCTTGAGCCGCGGAGCAGCAGCGGGACCACCTCGTGCACAAGTTCCGCGACCTGGACCTCCGTGAGCCTTGGCTCCTCCGCGCTGCGCGCATAGGAGGACAGCTGGCGCGAGAGCTGGGCGGCGCGTCGGCATGCCAGCTCCGCGTCCGCCAGCAGCGAGGCGTCCGCCGGATCCGGAGCCCCTTCGAGCACGAGCGAGATGTTGCCCTGTATGACCGCCAGCAGGTTGTTGAAGTCATGGGTGATGCCCGCGCACAGGAGGTCCAGCGCCTCGAGCTTTTCGGTGCGGAACTGCTCGGATTCCGCAAGCCTTCGCTCTGTGACGTCCAGCACGGTGCCCGAGAGGCGCAGCCTGCTCCCGGCGCGGTCAGAAAAGGCCTGGGCGTGCACGAGCCAGTGCCCGATGCTGCCGTCCGCGCGGACGATGCGGTGTTCGACGCTGGTTGGGCTGCCAACCGCCCGATTCGGCGACAAAGCCTGCTCGACGCGCTGCAGGTCGTCCGGGTGGACCAGGATGTGGCGGAGCTCGCTCCAGTTGTCGGCGGACAGCCGCTCGTAGCCCGTAAGCTCGAGGAGTCGGTCGGACAACTGCACCTGGCCGGTCTGGACGTCGAGCTGCCACCAGCCGAGCCCCGCGATCCGGTATGCCTCTTCGAGGCGGGCCCGGTTCTCGGCCAGCGCCTCGATGACCTGGTTCTGCTCTGTGATGTCGCGCAGCTGAATGACGATCGCTTCGACTTCCGGCACCTTCCGCAAATCCCGCCCGACCATCACCATCGTGCGGTAGGAGCCATCGGCGTGGCGCACGCGGTGCACGGTGCGCAGTGTGGCGCCCGGGTTGCGGAGCAGGTCGCCGAGCTTGCGCATGCCGGACTCCGTCTCGCGCGGCGCGAGGAAGGCGGTTACCGGTCTGCCGACCACCGCCTCCGGCTGGTAGCCAAGGATGTCCCTCACTTCGGGGCTGACCCAGCGCATGACGCCGCTGCCGTCCACGGCGACGAGGACGGCGTCGGTGTCTCCCATCAAGGCAGAGTAGTAGATGGCCTCGCGATGCATCATCTCCGCGCCCCGTGGGCCCGCGGCCGGCGGGGCAGACCCCCTTCCCGCTCTGCGCTTGCGGGAGACTGAGGAAAGAAAGGATGATGGCGGACGTCGAACCATGAATTGGTGCCTATTTCGCGAAAAGCCGAGACAATGCCTGCTGGATCCGCACCTACTCGGAGGTGCATTTTGGCATGAGATTGGGGGGCCGCCCTAAGAGGCGCCCCGCAGACCCGCACCTCGCTCAGGCGAACACGGTCCGCAGGCGATGAGGTTGGTGGACGAGATGCACTTTTCGCATCCCCGCGTATGGATGGTACTAAGTTGCGCGTATCTGCTCTCCCGCAGTTCGCGCGGCCTGAGGCCTCCGGGTGCGCGGCAGGGGCCGCGGCCCGGCCGAAGGGGGTGCGGGTACGGGGCTTCGGCGTGCGATCCCGTTCCTCGTAGCGGTAGTGCTGCTCGCGATCTGGCAACTGCTCACCATGTTCCACGCCTTCTCCGCGGTAGTGCTGCCGTCGCCGCTGTCCGTCGTAAAGGAGATACCGGTGCTCTTCGCAACGGGCTACGGCGGGCAGACGCTGCTCACCGATATCTGGATCTCCACCGCCAGGATCGCCGCAGGGTTCCTGGCCGCCGTCGTGGTCGGGGTGCCGGTCGGGATTCTGATGGCGTCCAGCGACCTCGTCTTCCAGGTCATCGACCCAATGCTGCAGTTCATCCGTCCGGTCCCGCCCCTCGCGTACATCCCGCTGCTCGTCGTCTGGTTCGGCATCGGCGAGGTTTCGAAGGGCCTGCTCATCCTGCTCGGCACCATTCCTGTGATCGTGATCAATACCATCTCCGGCGTGCGCGCCACCCCTCCCGAGCGCATCCGCGTCGCGCAGTGCGTCGGCGCGACGCGCCTGCAGATCCTGCGGCACGTCATCCTTCCCTCGGCCCTGCCCGAGATCTTCACCGGCATGCGGGTCGGCATCGGCGTCGCCTGGACCTGCCTCGTGGCGGCGGAGATCATCGCGGCGACCGCTGGCCTCGGCTGGCTTGCACAGATGGCCGGAAACGAGGTGGAGATCGGGATCGTGTTCGTCGCCATCACCGCGATCGGACTGATCGGCTACGCCATGGAGCTGGTCATCCGCCTCATTGAGCGCGCGGTCGTCCCCTGGAAGGGACGCGTGTGAGATCAAGGTTCAAACGGAGGGATCGGCAGCTGTGGGAAGGACCCTGACAAAGCTGATCGGGGCGGTGGGCGCGGCGGCTCTCCTGGGCGCGTTCCTCGGCGGCTGCGGCACGACCACCGCCGCGTCGCACAAGCAGACCGTGGTGATCGGCTACGAGAACAATGGCGCGGATCCGGAAATGGTGGCGATCGCCCGAGGCTATTTCGCGAAGTACATGAAGGACGCCCACGTCGAGCTGCGACTCTTTTCCTCTGGCCCCGCCGCGGCCGCCGCACTCGCTTCGGGCAGCCTGCAGTTCATGACCGGACTCGGCAACCCGCCCGCGGCGGCCGCCATCTCGCAGGGGGTGCCTCTGCAGGTCGTCTGGGCGCAGGAGCTCTACACCACCGATGAAGGCCTCGTCGTACGCAAGGGCTCCGGCATCCACTCGCTGCAGGACCTTGTGCACAAGCAGATCGCGCTCGTCGTCGGCTCCACGTCGCCGTTCGAGGTGGCGACGGCGATGAAGAACGCCGGCATCCCCGCCGCGTCCATCACCTTCGTCAACATGAGCCCGCCCGCCATGGTGGCCGCCTGGGAGCGCGGCCAGATCAATGCCGCCTACGTCTGGGACCCGGCATTCGACACCATGCTGCAGCACGGCGGAGAGGCGATCATGTACGACCAGAACGTCGAGCGCCAGGCCCCGATCTTCAACCTGTCGGTCGTGAACACCGACTGGGCGAAGAGCCATGAGGACCTGGTGCGCGAGTTCATCCAGGCGCAGCAGGCCGGCGTCGCCTACTACGAGAGCCACCCCCAGCAGGCCCTGCAGGACATGGCGAAGGAGGCCGGCATCAGCGTCGCCCTCGCGAGGACGGAGATCGAGGGCTTCAAGCTCTACAATGTGCAGGACCAGCTCGGCGCCGACGGACTCGGGACGGGGAGCGGCGTGCAGCGTTCGCTCGTGACCGTTTCGCTGGCGTCGTCCGCGCAGTACCTGCAGAGCAGCCATCAGGTGTCGGGCGCCCCGCAGGACATGGCGCAGCACGTCGACCCTTCCTACGCCCAGTACGTGGCGGCGCACCAGTGACGAAGGCGGGGGCGGCGCATTGATCGAGATCTCGGGTCTTTCCATGGCATACCCGGGGCAGCGCGGCCACCAGCCGGTCGCCGCGCTGCGCGACGTCGATCTGCGCGTGGAGGACGGCGAATTCGTCAGCATCGTCGGTCCGAGCGGGTGCGGCAAGTCGACGCTCCTCCACCTGGTGGCGGGCTTTGAGCGCCCCATCGGAGGCTCCGTGCGGGTACTGGGGCAGGAGGTGACGGGCCCGGGCTCGGACCGGGCCGTCGTTTTCCAGCAGGCCGCCCTCTACCCCTGGCAGAGCGTCCGGGACAACATCGGCTTCGGGCTGCGCATCCACGGGATGCACAGAGCGGAGTACGACCGGCGCGTCGAGCACTACCTCGGGATCATGGGCCTCACGGCCTTCGCGCGCCATGCGCCGTACCATCTTTCCGGCGGCATGCGCCAGCGCGTCGCGATCGCGCGCGCGCTGATCACCGAACCAGGCATCATGCTGATGGATGAGCCGTTCGGCGCGCTCGACGCGCAGACGCGCAACGAGATGCAGCGCTTCCTCCTGCGCCTTTGGCGGACGCTGCGCCCCACCGTGCTGTTCGTGACCCACGACGTCGAGGAGGCCATCCTCCTCTCCGACCGCGTCGTCATCCTGACCGCGCGGCCGGGCCAACTGGCCCTGGACCTCAAGGTCCCGTTCCAGCGACCGCGGGAATGGGACCTCGTCCTCACCCCGGAATTCGTCGAGGTGAAGCGCCGACTGCTGGCTGTGCTGCAGCCGCAGCTCGAGTCCGCGGAGCGCGTCGAGGCGCTGATCGCGGAACTCTCGCCCCGGAGCGGCAAGCGCCGGCCCGAGTAGCGGCATAGAGGCGAGGGGGCTGGACGGAGATCGCCGTCCAGCCCTCCGTTTCGGGTCTTCAGGACTCGGCTTCGCCCTCTCGCGCTTCGCCTGCCGCGGCCTTGGACCCTGCGGCGTTCGCCACGGCTGCCGGCGTCGTCGCGTACGTGACCAGCTGGAGCGGGTCCACAGATCCGCCGATCGCGAACGATGCCGCGATCGCCGAGACCGGGTTGCCTGGGTCGGTGCTGCGCTCGATGAGCCTGCGCTTCTTTCCGGACATGACACCACTCCTTCGGTCGGCTAGCGTTTGCATGCCGCGCGCCGGCACGCGCAGGGAATGGTGGCGCTGCGGCCAGCAGATGGCTGGGAAGCCGGAAACTGGGCGATCGCGGTGAGGAGGCGGTGCGTGAGCCCCCTTATGCGAGCGCTTCCCCGTCCGCCGAGAGCGCGCTCGGGAGTCGCCGGCCGCGCCAGAGCAAGGCGCCGCCAGCGAGCCCCGCCAGCGCGATCCATGCGCCGACCGCCGCCATCGTCGCTCCTGGTCCGAGGCGGGAGATGAGCAGCGAATTGAGTCCCATGCCAAGCACCGTCGCGATACTCATCAGCGTGCCGACGAGTGAGAATACCCGTCCTGCCACTGGTGCAGGCACGACGGTCTGCATGTAGCCGGACACGTTCACGTTGAAGATGCCGTTGCAAAACCCGGTGGCTGCCATGCAGGCGATGCCCCACCCGAGCAGCGGGGCGATGGGCGTGAGGGCGAAGAAAGCCCCGAGACCTCCCAGTCCGAACCCGAGCCATGCCCAGGGCGGCAGACCCCGGGTCAGCAGGCGGGTGAGCAACGTGCCAGCGATCACGCCGACCGAGATGGCGGTGATCAGATAGCCGAGGCTAAGCATGCTGAGGCGAAGGTCCGTCCGCACGTAGGCGAGCAGCACGACGTCGATGCCGCCGAGGCCGACCAGCACGGCGACCACCACCAGGATGAGGATGCGCACCACAGGGATCGAGAGCGTGGGCCAGGCTTCGCGCCAGTCCTTCCAGGGCGCGGCGAGGCGGCGAGCGGCGGCCTGCGGGAAGGAGAGGCGCTGGCCCCGAGCGGCGAGGGCGATGAGAGCGGCCGAAGCGAGAAAGCTCAGGGCGTCGACCAGGAAGCCGCGTGCGGCGTGTCCCGGACCGAAGGCGGCGATGGCGCCGACGGCGATGCTCGGCCCGACGACGCGGGTCGTCTCCTGCACGAGCTGGCGCAGTGCGGCTCCCTCGCCGTAGGCCTCCTTTGGCAGCGCGAGCATGACCCACTTCTCCTCCGCGGGATTGAAGTAGGCGGCGGCGCCGGCCGTAAGGAAGGCTGCCGCCATATAGACGCCCGGCGATACGGGAACGAAGAAGAGCGCCCCGACGAGAACGCAGCGCGCGACATCCGCCGCGGCCATGATCCAGGCGGGATGCCGGCGGTCCACAAGGGGACCGGACAGGAAGGAGAAGAACAGCGTCGCGGCCGCCTGCGCAGCGAGAACGCCCATCGCGTCGGCGGCCTTGCCGGTGTGCTGGTAGGTGAGCACCACAAGCAGCATGTAGCTGAACCAGTTGCCGAAGCTCGAGACGAGGCGGGCCAGCAATAAATAGCGCACTGCGGCGAAACTGCGCAGGATGGAAAGCATACCGTCCTCCCGGATGCGAGCCTTTGCCCGGTATATCGCGGGAGGGCGGAAAAAGGTTCGCTGTTTGGTTCTAGGCGAGGCGGAAGCGCACCGTGAGGCTCTGCAGCTCGCCGCCGCCCAGCACGGCGACGAAGGAAAGCCACCGCCTGCCGAACGAGGATGCCGTCTCCACGGGCCCCGGGTGCGACACCTGGAGGCGCGCACCCGGCGGCAGACTGACGAACACCGCGGTGCGTACGCGCAGGTCCGGGTCGTACGTGGGCACGTTGCGGTAGCGCAGTTCGGCACCACGGGCGATCCTCCGGACGCCGGCGATGTCCGTCGCCTGCTCCGCGGAGATGCGGTGCACGAACCGCATCCTTCCACTTCCAATGGCCGCTCCCGGCGGGGCGAGGGCATAGCGGTCGGGGATCTCGCCGCCCCCTGGCACGATGCGCATCTCCGCGGAGCGGTTGCGCTCGCGCTCGTCCATGACGCGTGCAGGGCGGCCGAACTCGGAGGCGGTTGCAAATGTCATTTGCGGTGCGATCCTCTGCGACGGTGTCACGTCGCCCTCGACCCAGACCGAGAGGTCCTGCTCGATCCGAAGGCAGGTGCGCAGCAGCGCGTCCTCACCTGCAGATAGCGCATCCGTCCCGGCCATCAGGTGTTCGAGGTGCTGCCACTGCGTCTGGCAGCCGGCACAGGTCGCGAGGTGCGCGGCGACGAGCGCCGGGCTGCCGAGCGAGCGCAGCCCCCAGCCGAGGCCCAGCGGAGCGGCGCGCAGTTCGGCGCAGAGCGCCGGGCTGCGCCAGGTCGCGAGCCGCTCTTGCAGGAGGCGGCGGCCCTGATGGAGCCGCGACTTTACCGTACCTTCTGGCAGGGACAGGACGCTCGCGATCTGCGCCAGCGGGAGCCCCTCCACGAGCCGGGCGAAGAGCACTGTGCGGTAGGCGGCCGGCAAGGTCTGCAAAATATCCTGCACCGCGTCGCGCAGCCTGTCGGAGAGCACGCCGGCCTCGAGGTCTTGCGCCTCCTGGGCGTCATCCCTCTCCGCGCCGGCCGATGCCCGGACCGGCGCGCGGCGCCAGTAGTCCGCGACGGCGCGGCGCACGACGGTCCAGAGCAGCCCGGCGTCTCCCTCGATCGAGATCGGCCTGCGCGAGAGGGCGAGATAGGTCCGCAGCCACGTGTCCTGCAGGACGTCCGCCGTGTCTTCTCTCGGCACCTTGCGGTGCACGTACGCGGCGACCTCGCGCTCAGAGGAGCCGATCAGGTTCAGGAGCCGCGCCTGCGCATCCTCGAAGGCCATCCGCGCATCCCTCCGCTAACCGTCCGTACTGTCCGGGCCCTGCGCGGGCATCGGCGATCCCCAGCTCGAGTCCTTCGCCTGCCGGAAGCGCTCCCCTTCCCGGCGCGTGACGACGATGCGCTCGAGTCCCTGCGCGGAGCAGACCTGCAGGCGCACGTGCCCGCCCCGGACCTGCGGGTGGCGGAGGATGCGCCCCGCGACCGGCAGCGGCGAAAGACGCGTCGCGGTGACAAAGGAGAACTTCTCGTCCTCGTAGGCGAGCTCCGCGGACTTCGCGAGGCGGTGCAGGCGAGAGCGCTCGAGGCGCTAGATCGGAA
>JAKAPV010000123.1 GCA_021806845.1 Bacillota bacterium
GCTGCCGGCGAACAGCACCTCCGCGCGGCGCTCCGCCCGTCCGTCCGAGAGCCGTCCGGTCGAGAGTGCCCACCGCACGGCGTCCGTTAGGTTCGACTTGCCAGTCCCGTTGGGTCCCACAACCACCGTAAACGACGGCGCCAGTTGCACCGTCGTCGGTTCGCCGAACGATTTGAAGCCTGACAGGTAGATCTCCTTGAGGTACAGAGCGGTGAATCCTTTCCCGGCGCAGACTCAGTTCCCATGTTCTTCGCCGGGTGGCCCGCGCTTCCTGCTCAGGCGGGCTGCTGGCGGCGTCGCGGGCGGATGAGGAGGTAGATCGCGAGGAAGAGCGCGGTGACCGCGACCCCGAGGCCGAGGGCGGGCAGCTGGTGGGGTGCGAGCGGCGCCGTGGCGATGATCGCCAGGAGGAGCGCGATCTCGAAGATGCTGAGATAGGGGTGCCACGGCATCTTGAGGCGCAGGCGCTGCGGGTGTTCCTTCTCGAGGTGGCGTCGGTAGTAGATCTGCGTGAGGACGATGAGCACCCAGATGAAGAGTGCCTGGAAGCCGGTCGCGGTGACGAGGTAGAGGAAGGCGGTCTTCGGCAGGAAGTAGGTGAGCAGCGTCACCGCGACGAGCAGGGCGCCCGTCGCCGCGTTCGCCGCACGCGGCGGGGCGTCTCCTTTCTCTTTGAGCCACCTGGGCGCGTCCTTCGCCGTGGCAAGGCCCGCGAGCACGCGATCGGTCGCGAAGAGGCCGGCATTCATGGCCGACAGGACGGCGAGCAGGATCACCACGTTGAAGATCTGGCCCAGGATCGGCCAGGGGAAGCGGTGCAGCGCGGCGAGGAACGGGCTGAGACCGGTGGCCGGCACCTTGTTCCAGGGGATGAGGGCGGTGATCGCCAGCGCAGATCCGATGTAGAGGAGATAGACCAGCGTGGCGCTGTAATGGACGGCTGGCCCGATCCTGCGTTCCGGATCGCGCACGCTTGCGGCCGCGAGACCAAGCACGCCGGTGCCGGCCATCGAGAACATGACGAGGATCATCGCGGCTGCCACCCCGCGCAGGCCATTCGGGAAGAATCCGCCCGCGACGCTCCAGCTTGCGAGTCCGCTTCCCAGGCGGACGGGCCAGCCGGCGAACAGCGCCAGCGCTGCGAGCGCGATGAACAGCGCGATGGCGACGACCTTGATGAGCGCCATCAGGGACTCGACCTCGCTGAAGCCCTTCACGGTCAGGAAGTTGATGCCGACGATGATCAGGGCGAAGGTGGTGGAGAGGGCCCAGGTCGGGATGTGCGGCAGCCACAGATGCGTGAAGATGCCGGCGGCGGTTGCCTCCGCGGCGAGGTTGAGGATGCTCGAGAACCAGAAGATCCAGCCGCCGACGAAGGTGAACCCGGGCCCGAGCGCGCGGCGCGCGTACACGAGGAATGAGCCCTTCGCGGGATCGGCCGCCGCCATCTCGGCGAGCGCCGTCACCTCGAGCGCCATGGCGGTCGCGCCGATCAGGTAGCCGACGATGATGGCGGGCCCCGCCATCCGGATGGCCTCGCCGGCCGCCAGGAAAAGTCCGGAGCCAATGATGCCGCCGACGGTCATCAGCGTGAGCTGCGGGGTTCTAAGGTCCTTTTCGCCGACGCCCTGCCCTGTGTAGCGTCTGGAGAGGCGGGTCTGTGTCGCGCCATGGCGCGTGAAAATGCCCATGGCCTTTGCTTGCCCCGTTGTAACGGTGGGCATGCGACACGAGGCGCTTCGCAAGCTCCCGGTAAAACGCGTACACTGGACAAGTGGGGCGGCATAGGCCGCCAGGAGCGAGCTAAAGGGGGGTCATCCCCGGCGCGTCGCCGGGGGCCACATGGGCGAGAGGCGCGAGATCCAGGCACCTACCGGTAACAGGCTGACCGCCAAGGCGTGGCCGCAGGAAGCCGCCATGCGCATGCTGATGAACAACCTCGACCGCAGAGTTGGCGAGAACCCCGACGAACTCATCGTATACGGCGGCCGCGGAAGGGCGGCGCGCTCCTGGGAAGCGTACGACGCAATCGTCCGCACGCTGCGCGCCCTCGAGAATGACGAGACGCTCCTCATCCAGTCCGGCAAGCCCGTGGCGGTGTTCCGGACGACGCCCGAGGCCCCGCGCGTCCTGATCGCCAACTCGCACCTCGTGCCGAAATGGGCGACGCTCGACGAGTTCAACCGTCTGGAGGCGCTAGGGCTCACGATGTTCGGCCAGATGACGGCAGGCTCGTGGATCTACATTGGCTCCCAGGGCGTCATCCAAGGCACCTTCGAGACGCTTGGCGCGCTCGCGCGCCAGAAGTTCTCGCAGGACACCCTGCAGGGCAGGCTGTTCGTCTCGGCGGGCCTCGGCGGCATGGGTGGCGCCCAGCCGCTGGCGGCCAAGATGCTCGATGCCGTCGCGCTGCTCGCGGAGGTGGATCCGCACCGCATCGAGCGAAGGCTGCAGTCCGGGTACCTCGACGAGGTCGCCCCGTCGATCGCGGCGGGCGTGCAGGCGGCCCTGAGGGCGCGCGCCGCCGGCGCGGCCCGCTCGATCGCCGTGCAGTGCCATGCGACAGAGCTCCTGCAGTACCTCGTGGACGAGCAGATCACGCCCGACGTCCTCTCCGACCAGACGGCGGCGCATGACCCGCTCGTGGGCTACATCCCCGATGACCTCGACGTGCCTGGGGCCGCCACGCTGCGCGAGAAGGACCCCGCGGCATACCTCCGCCAGGCGCGGGCATCGATCGCGCGCCACGTCTCGCTGATGGTGAAGCTGCAACACAGCGGCGCCCAAACCTTCGACTACGGCAACAACATCCGGCGCGAGGCGTTCGACGCCGGCTGCAAAGAGGCGTTCGAGATCCAGGGCTATGTGCCGGCCTACATCCGGGACCTCTTCGCGCAGGGAAAGGGCCCCTTCCGCTGGGCAGCCCTGTCCGGCGACCCGGAGGACATCTACCGCACCGACCGCCTGGTCCTCGAGATGTTCCCGGAGAACGCGCTCCTGCGCCGCTGGATCACGCTCGCTCAAAAGCACATCCAGTTCCAGGGCATACCAGCTCGCATCTGCTACCTCGGGTTCGGCGAGCGCGAGGAGTTCGGGCTGCGCGTCAACGAGATGGTCAAATCAGGCGAACTGAAGGCGCCGATCGTCTTTGGCCGCGACCACCACGACACGGGCTCTGTGGCATCCCCCTACCGCGAGACGGAGGCCATGCGCGACGGCTCCGACGCCATCGCCGACTGGCCGATCCTCAACGTCCTGCTGTCGACCGCGTCGGGCGCCCACTGGGTATCGCTCCACCACGGCGGCGGCACCGGCATCGGCTACTCGCTGCACGCTGGCATGGTCGTCGTCGCCGACGGCAGCGAAGAGGCGGGACAACGGATCTGGCGCGTACTGCACAACGACGCGGGCATCGGCGTCGTGCGCCACGCCGACGCCGGCTACGAGCTCGCGGAGCATAAACTGCAGGAGGTGCCGGTCCACACTCCCTTGATCGGACCGCAGAGCCAGCCGCGCAAGGACACGGCGATCCGCTAGCGGGCCGCTGCGGCGCCCGGTCCCCGTCGCAGCGCGACGCGGCGGTCGGGCGCCGCTCTCTGCTCGCCTGCTACCCGATGTCTGTACAAAAGTGTATACGCATTGGGCAAAGGAAGCCCCAGGCAGCCAGGGAAACGCCCTGCAATATGGATCGCCAAGGGATCGACCCCGTTGCCCGCATGGCGCAGCTCGTACGCGAGCGCCCGACGATCTCCGGCCGGGAGATCGCGGCTGCCTGCGGCTTCGCTGAGCCGAAGAGCCTCTACTACCACCTGCGAAAGCACGGGTATCGCGGCCTCAACCATTTCAAGGAGAGCGTCCTGCGCCCGGACGAAGGCGCGCTGCCGCTCGCGGAGGACGAGGCTGTCTACGCGGGCGGCGGCCAAGTGCCTTGGCCGCCCCCCGATGTCGCGTTCGCCTACCGCTGGCTCTCGCTCGACGCCTTGCCGCTCGTCGCACCGGGAGATCTCGTCCTCGGCAACGCGATCGGCCCATGGCGGGAGGGCGAACTGCTCATCTACCGCGAAGCGGGGCGTCTCAGACTTGCCCGGTTCTTCTTAAACGACGGCGCCCCGCGCCATGCGCCGGTCGGGCGCACGCCAGGGCTGCACAGCGGGGAACCGGAGGGACTGATCGGGCGGGTTACCGCGATTCTGCGGACGACGCTTCCGTAAGGGAGCGATATGCGGCGGCGGCGGCGTGGGCCGTCGCCTCCTGCTTGCTGGGGCCGTCGCCGCGCCCGCGCTCCTGGCCGTCGACCAGCGCTGCCACGGTGAACGTCGGACGGTGCGCCGGGCCTTCCTGGCCGACCAGCTGGAACTCGACCTGCAGGCCGTGGTCCTGGGCGAACTCTTGCAGCCGGGAGCGCGCGTCGCGCAGCGGCAGGGGCGGGTGGTCGAGCAGCGGGGCGAACATCCCGCGCACCCAATCCCGCGTCGCCTCGAAGCCGTGGTCCAGGTAGTAGGCACCCACCACGGCCTCGAAGGTATCTGCGAGCACGGACGGCTTCTGGCGGCCGCCGCTCTGCTCCTCTCCCCGTCCCAGGCGCAGCTGCGCGCCAAGTTCCTGTTCTTCCGCAAGGCGCGCGAGGCTCTCCTCGCAGACGAGCGCCGCGCGCCGCATCGTCAGCTCGCCTTCCGGCAGGTCGGGAAACCGGTGGTAGAGCATTTCCCCGACCAGCAGCCCGAGTACCGCGTCGCCGAGGAACTCGAGGCGCTGGTTGGTCTCCCGCTGGCCCTGCTCATTGGCATAAGAGGGATGCGTGAGGGCGAGCCGCAGCAGCGGCGATACGTCAGGCATCGGCACGGCGCAGCGCCAGGGTCACGTTCTGCCCGCCGAAGCCGAAGGAGTTCGTCAGCGCGACTTCGACCTCTGCGTGGCGCGCCTCGTTCGGCACACAGTCGAGGTCGATCTCCGGGTCGAGACGGTGGAGGTTGATCGTCGGAGGCAGGGTGCTCTCATAAAGCGCCAGCGCGGTGAAGATCGCCTCGACCGCTCCCGCCGCGCCGAGCAGGTGCCCCGTCATCGACTTCGTGGAGCTGACGGCGAGGTTCTTGCTGTGCGCGCCGAAGACGGAGCGCACGGCATTTGCCTCGCCGATGTCGCCCTTCGGCGTGGCAGTGGCGTGGGCGTTGATGTACCCGACGCTCTCCGGCGGCAGACCCCCGTCGCGCAGCGCGGCGCGCATGGCGCGGGCCGCTCCGTCGCCGTCAGGCGCCGGTTCGACGATGTGATAGGCGTCCGCCGTCATGCCGTAGCCGACGACCTCGGCGTAGATGTGGGCGCCGCGGGCGATGGCGCGCTCGCGCTCCTCGAAGACGAGCATGCCCGAGCCTTCGCCCATCACGAAACCGTCGCGGTCGAGATCGAAGGGCCGGGACGCGCTGGCCGGATCGTCGTTGCGCTGCGAGAGCGCCTTCATGTTGATGAATCCAGCGAAGCACAGCGGCAGCAGCACCGCTTCCGCGCCGCCTGCCAGCATCAGGTCCGCCTCGCCGTACTGGATGCGGCGGAAGGCCTCCCCGAGGGCGTGGGCGGACGACGCGCAGGCCGTCACCGTCGTCATGTTGGGGCCGCGCATATCGTAGCGGATCGCCACCTGCGCCGCGGCCATGTTGGCGATCATCATCGGGATGAAGAGCGGCGAGACGCGTTCGGGACCGCGTTCCAGCAAGATCTGGTGCTGTTCCGTCAGCGTCTGGATGCCGCCGATGCCCGTGCCGCAGCTGACGCCTGTGCGGTCCGGATCGTAGTCTCCCTTGGCGAGGCCCGCGTCGCGCATCGCCTCATCGGCCGCGGCGATCGCGAGCTGGATGAAGCGGTCGGTGCGGCGCACCTCCCGCCGGTCGAGGAACTGACTGGGATCGAAACCGCGCACCTCCCCGCCGAAGCGGACCTCGAGCCCTGCAGCGTCGAAGCTCTCCAGCGGCGCGATCCCGGACTCCCCCGCGAGCGCTGCCCGCCAGGTGTCCTGGACGGTGAGTCCGAGCGGCGAAAGCGCTCCCATACCGGTGATCACAACTCGGTGCGGCAATCGTGGCACCCCCCAATAGATCGACGGGGAGCCTAGGCCCCCCGTCGACCGGAGCAGTCTTAAGCGCGCTCCTTGATGTAATCCACGGCGTCCTGCACCGTGCTGATCTTCTCTGCGTCCTCGTCTGGAATGTCGAGGTCGAATTCCTCTTCAAAGGCCATGATCAGCTCGACGATGTCGAGCGAGTCAGCCCCGAGGTCGTCGATAAACGACGCCTCCGGTGTTACCTGTGCCGCCTCCACCCCGAGCTGGTCGACGATGATGCCTCGAACCTTCTCAAGAACTTCGTTTGCGTCGGCCATCTGCTCACCCCCTTTCCTAGCCTGCGGTCAAGCCACCGTCCACGGGAAGCGTAACCCCTGTGATATAGGCGGCCTCAGGCCGCGCCAGGAATGCGACGGCTGCTGCGACCTCCTCGGGTGTTCCCGCCCTGCCAAGCGGTATGCTGGCTGTGAGCGCTTCGCGACCCTTGATGTCGGAGGACATGTCGGTGTCGATCAGGCCTGGCGCGACGGCGTTCACGGTGATGTTCCGCGATGCCACCTCTTTGGCCACAGCGCGCGTCAGCCCCAGCATCCCCGCCTTGGCGGCGGAATAGTTGGCCTGTCCGGGGTTCCCGACCATCCCGGAAATCGAGGAAATGTTGATGATGCGGCCGTAGCGCTGCTTCAGCATCGGCTTGAGGGCCGCGCGAATCAGCCGGAAGGCTCCCGCAAGGTTCGTCTCGAGCACGGCGCCGAAGTCTTCGTCCGACATCCGCAGGACCAGGGTATCGCGGGTTATGCCGGCATTATTCACGAGAACGTCGATCCGGCCGAACTTCTCGATCACTTCCTGCACGAGGCGGTCCGCCTCGCCGGGCACTGCGACGTCCCCTTGCAGCGCAAACGCCCTTCCACCGGCGCCCGCGATCTCATCAACGACGGTGTTCGCCTGGGCGGCTCCCTGGCGGTAGTTCACCGCGACATGGAAACCTTCCTTCGCGAGCTCGAGCGCACATGCGCGACCGATGCCTCTGCTGGCTCCTGTCACCAGCGCGACGGAAGCAGGCATCATGCTAGCAAACCTCCTTGGCCCAATCAAGCACGTCCTGCAGGTCCTGCAGCTTGTCGGTGGTGCGGGACTTGATCGACCGGTCGATCCGCTTTAGGAAGCCGACCTGCGAGCGGCCGGGGCCCACCTCGATGAAGTGATCGAAGCCCTCCTGCAGCAGGTAGGCGAGCGAGTCCGCGAAGCGCACGGGGCGGTAGACCTGCAGCGCCAGGGTGTCGACGATGCGCGCGATCTCGGTCGGGCGCGCCGTCATGTTCGCGATCACCGGAAAGGCTGGCCGGCCCCAGGCGATGCGCTCGAGCGCCGGCCGCAATGCCGCCCCGGCCGGCTGCAAGAGGGAGGTGTGGAACGGCGCCGATACCGAGAGGCGTACGCTGCGTGCTCCGCGCTCGGCCGTCCGGTCGGCCATCCAGTCGAGCGCCGCGGGGCGCCCCGCCACGACGACCTGCCCGGGCGCATTGTAGTTCGCGGGTTCGAGCGTGTCGGGCGCCTCCTGGCAAAGCGCCTCCACCTCGGTGTCCGCGAGGCCCAGCACCGCGAGCATGCCGCCGGTTCCCTCGGGAACGGCCTCCTGCATCAGCTTGCCGCGCAGCCGCACGAGCGGCAGCGCCTCCTCCCAAGGCAGGGTGCCCGCCGCGACGTGGGCGCCGTACTCCCCGAGCGACAGGCCGAGCGCCGCCTGTGCGTGCACGTCAGCCGCCTGCAGCACGTGCCAGGTCGCGACCGACACGGTGAGGATCGCCGGCTGCGTCCACTCGGTGCGGCGCAGTTCCTCTTGCGATCCTTCGAAGCAGATCCGCCGCAGCGTAAGCCCCACGATCTGCTCGGCGCGCTCGAACACCTCTCTCGCTTCCGCGAAGGCGTCGTAGATCTCCCTGCCCATGCCCGGGTACTGTGCGCCCTGGCCGGCGAACAGCAGTGCGGTCCTGCCCATGCCTATTCCTCCTGCCGCAGCGCGCTTTCCATCTGGCGCACCACACCGCTTGCCACGAACTCGCCCGCGACGCGCACGCCGTTGCAGGCTGCGAGCGCGCGGGAACTCCCGTGGCACTTGATGACCGGGCCGCGCACGCCCAGAAGCGGTGCGCCGCCATGGGTCGAGTAGTCCAGCGTCTTGCCGACGTCCCGCAGCCGCTCACGCACCAAAAGGCCGCCGAGGCGCGTGCGGAACCCCCGTGAAAGCTCCTTGCGCAAGAGCGAGAAGATGCCGATGCCAAACCCCTCGATCGTCTTGAGCGCGACGTTGCCGACGAACCCGTCGCAGACGATCACCTGGACGTCTCCCGTGAGGATCTCCCGCCCCTCGATGTTGCCGACGAAGCGGATCGGGAGCTGCTTCAAGAGGTCGTAGGCCGCGCGCACCGTCTCGTTCCCCTTCGACTCCTCAATGCCGATGTTGAGCAGCGCGACCGCGGGGCTGGGCTGGTGCAGGACCTGCTCCGCGTACAGGCTGCCCGCCAGCGCATACTCCGCGAGGTCCTCGGGGCGCGCGTCGACGGCGG
>JAKAPV010000124.1 GCA_021806845.1 Bacillota bacterium
TGCAGGCCCGTGTTGCCCTCCGCGCACTCGCTGGCGACGCCCGGGCCGATGATCTCGGCGAGGCCGTATACGTCGAGCGCCGTGATCCCGAGCTCCCGCTCGATCTCGTCGCACATCTGCTGCGACCACGCCTCGGCGCCGAAGATGCCCACCCGCAGGTTCAGATCCTCCTTCGCCACTCCCATCTGCTTCATGACCTCGGAGATGTGCTGGGCGTAGGAAGGTGTGCAGGTGAGCACCGTTGCCTGCAGCTCGCGCAGCATCGTCACCTGTCGCTGCGTCTGGCCGCCGGAGATGGGCAGAACGGTCACGCCCGCCTCGAGCGCGGCGTAGTGGAATCCGAGCCCGCCGGTGAACAGCCCGTAGCCGTAGGCGTTATGCACGAGGTCGCCGCGGCGCACGCCAGCGCGCAGCAGGACGCGCTTCATCGCCGTGCGCCAGAGCTGCAGGTCGTTCGCCGTGTAGCCTGTGACGATGGCGGAACCGGTCGTACCCGAAGACGCGTGGAGCTCCATGATGTCCTTGAGCGGCACGCCCAAGGCGCTCTGGTAGGCCTGGGAGCGGAGGTCCGCCTTGTTCGTCGTCGGTACCTGCACGATGTCGTCGATGGTGCGGATCTTGTCGGCGTCGACGTCCTTGAGGCGCTCCTGGTAGAACGGCATGGTCCGCTTCACGCGGCGCACCGTCTCGCGGAAGAGTTCGATGCTCCGGTCCTCTAGCTCGCTTCGCGAAATCTTCTCAGCGTCCCAGTCCATCCTCGTCTCTCCCTTCACCAACTCACTCCGCCGCGGGCGCGTGCCCCTGCGCGATCGCGCGCAGCATCGGGACGATGCCCCCGTTCGAGAGCACCGTCAGCATCTCGGACGGGATCCGCTCGGCGGCCAGGGCCGTGCCGTCGGAAAGGACCACGGCTCCAGAAACCACGTCCACCGCGATCTCCTCCGCGTCGCGCACGCGCTGGCGCACGCCCGCACAGGTCAACACGGGCAGGCCGATGGCGATGGCGTTGCGCGCGAAGATCCTGGAGAACGATTCCGCCACCACCGCCGCCACGCCGAGGTCCTTGAGGTGCTGTGGCGCGGACTCGCGGCTCGAGCCGCAGCCGAAGTTGCGGCCCGCGACGACCAGGTCGCCGCTCTGCACCTGCGGGGCGAAGTCGGGGCGGACCGCCTCCAGCACGTGCCGAAGGCGTTCTTGGTTCGGCGCGTGCACATACGGTCCGGGCGACAGCAGGTCGGTGGAGATGTTGTCGCCGAGGAGCCACGCCTTGCCGCGCAGGGTTGGGAACTGGACACTCATCTTGACACCTCCTTCGCGGCAAGCTCCCGGAGCAGAACGCGGGGGTCTGCGATCTCCCCGGCAATCGCGGTGGCGGCGGCCGTCAGCGGCGAGGCCAGGTAGATCTCCGCGTCCGGGCTGCCCATGCGTCCCTGGAAGTTGCGGTTGTGGGTGCCGAGACAGCGCTCGCCAGGTGCGAGCAGTCCCATGTGGCCGCCGAAGCACGGCCCGCAGCCGGGGCCCTCGACGATCGCGCCGGCGGCCGAGAGTGCCTCGAGGATCCCCTCGCTGGCCGCCTGCCGGTAGATCTCGCGCGACGCGGGCACGACGATCAGGCGCACCCCCGGCGCGACACGCCTGCCGGCAAGCAGCGACGCCGCGTCCCTGAGGTCCTGCAGGCGCCCGTTGGTGCACGAACCGATGAACACCTGGTCGATCCGCGTCCCCGCAGCCTCCGCGACCGGCCGCACGTTCTCCACGTGGTGCGGGATCGCGACCATCGGCTGCAAGGTCGCGAGATCGACGGTGTAGCGGGCGACGTAGGATGCTTCCTGCGGCTCCTGCGCGCCCGGGGGAAAGACGGCGAACTTCGCGCCCATCTCGACGCCCATGTTGCAGACGGTCAGGCGGTTAGAGATCGTCAGCGAGGCGGCCCCGGGGCCGCGAAACTCGAGCGAGCGCGCCTGCGCGACGTCCGAACCGACAATCTGCATCAGGGCGAGGATCAGGTCCTTGCCGGAGGTGCCCTCGGCAAAGCCGCCCTCGAGGCGGATCAGCACGCTCTCCGGCACCTTGAACCAGAGCGTCCCGGTCGCCAGCGCGTAGGCCATCTCGGTCGAGCCGATGCCGGTGCTGATCGCGCCGACGCCGCCGTAGGTCGTCGTATGGGAGTCGGTGGCGACGACGAGGTCGCCTTCCTGGACGCGCTGCTCCTCGACCATGACCTGGTGGGATACACCGCGCCCCATCTCGTGGAAATGCCGGATGCCGTAGCGGATCGCGAGCTCCCTGGCCTTGCGCTGGTGTGCGGCGGCCGCGACGGACGGCGGCGGCACCATGTGGTCGAAGACGACGGTGACGCGCTCGGGGTCGTGGAGGCGTGCGATGCCCACCTCGTCCAGGAGCCCGAGCACGTCCGCTGCGAAGATGTCATGCATCATGAAGCCGTCGAGCCGCGCGACCACGTACTCGCCCGGCTGCACCCTGTCGCGGCCGGACTTCGCCGCCAGGATCTGCTCTGCCCAGGTCACAGTCCTCGCTCCCTTCGCGCATTCTGGAGATCGCCGAGCGCCCGGGCGACGAGTCCGCGCACGGCGATCTGCCGTCCGGCGACGTTCAGCTGCCCGTTGTCGTAGGGGTGGACGGCCTTGCGGGCGAGTTCCCCCGCAGCGCGCAGGAGGTCCTCGGACCAGTCCGCCCCGTCGAGCAGCGCCTCCGCGGCCACCACCCGGACGGGTGCGGGGCCAACGGCGCTCACGAACACCCTCGGCGCGCGCCAGGCGCCCTCGCGCCAGACAGCGGAGACCGCAGCGTTCGCTTCCGGAAAGTCGATGCTCTCGCGCGCCCGCCACTTGCGGAAGGCTGCCGTGGGAGGGTCCGCAGGCAGATGGATGGCGGCGAGCAGCTCGCCTTTGGCGAGCGAGATGTGGTGCGCGCCGTCTCCGCTGTAGAAGTCCTCGATCGGCAGGCGCCGCGCCGCGTGTCCCCAGATCTCGAGCTGCGCGCCGAGCGCCGCGAGCGCCGGGACCGTGTCGCCGGAGAGGATCGCTACGCAGGTACGGCTGGCGGGCGCCGCGTGGCAGACATCGCCGCCGGACTGGTAGCAGGTCTGCAGCGCGTCGCGCCAGAGCGGCGGCTGGTTGCGGAACCGGCAGCGCGTGGCAAGGCAGACGTTGCCGCCAATCGTCCCCTGCGCTCGCAGTTCCCAGGACCCGACCGCCCGCGCCGCATCCGCCAGCGCCGGATAGGCGCCGAGGATCAGGGGATGGCGGGCAACCTCCGCGAGCGTCACTGCGGCGCCCAGGCAGACACTGCCGTCCGCGAGGGCGTCGGTGCGTCGCAGCGCCGGCACGCCGGCGAGGCTGACGAGCGCGTCCCCTGACGCGAGTTCCCAGGACAGCCCTGGGATCAGGTCGCTCCCGCCCCCAAGCGGCACGGCACCCTCCACGGCGAGCGAGCGCAGCAGTTCTTCCTCGCCTCGAGGGGTGACGACGGCGAGCGGACGCAGCGGCATCATCGCGCTTCCTCCCTGCGGCGGCGCTCCAGGGCGCGCAGCACCCGGTCCGGCGTCAGCGGCGTCTCGCTCAGGTCGACGCCGATCGCTTCCCGCACTGCGTTCAGCACGGCGGGGATGACCGGGTTGAGCGGACCCTGCCCGGCCTCCTTGGCTCCCATCGGCCCGTTCGGATCTGGCTCGCCGACGACGGCGACCTCGATCTCGGGCACGTCGAGGATCGTGGGGATGCGGTAGCCGAGGAGGTGCGGCCCGCGGTGGCGGCCGTCCGGGTTGAAGGCCTGCGCCTCCATCAGCGCCTCGCCAAGGCCCATCACGGCACCGCCGCGGATCTGTCCCTCGACGGACTGGGGATTCAGCGGCGTCCCGGGGTCGTGGGCGACGTAGAGGCGCTTCACCTGCACGCGCCCGTCGAGATCGTCCACCGCGACCTCCGCGACGCAGGCCGAGAAGGAGTAGGCGGGTGACGGCCCGACCCCGGACCCCTTGTGCCTGCCGCGCGGCGGCGCCGGAGTGTAGCCGCCGGAGGCTGCGAGCGGTCCGAGCTCCGCCTCGGCCCAGCGGACCACTTCCGTCCAGCCCGCACGCTGGCCGCCGCCGTCCACGCAGAAGTCCTCGCCGTCGCGCGCAACGGCCTCGGCCGGCACCTCCCAGTGGTGCGCCGCGGCCTCCGTGAGCAGGGAGAGCATGTGCTGGGCGGCAGCCAGCAGCGCGTTGCCCGCCATCATCGTCACGCGGCTCGAGTACGAGCCGAGATCGACCGGGGTGGTCGCGGTGTCCTGCGTCGTGAGCTGCACGCGCTCCAGGCAGACGCCGAGCGCCTTCGCGGCCAGGACGGCGAGCACCGTGTTCGCCCCCTGCCCGATGTCGGTAAGACCGCAGGCCACGTGCACGCCCCCGTCCCGGTTGACGGCGATGCGCACGCCGCTGTGCGGCAGGGGATTCCAGTAGATCGGCAGGCCGGCGCCGCTCAGGTAGCTCGAGCAGGCGAATCCGAGCCCCTGCCCGTACGGAAGCCGGCCCCGGCGCTCTTTCCAGGAGGACATCCGTTCGACCGCGTCGAGGCAGGCGGCCAGGCCGGAGGTCGTGATGTCGAGCTGGTTGACCGTTACCGAGTAAGCGGGCTGCAGGTTCTTGCGCCGCAGCTCGATCGGGTCGAGCCCGAGATCGCGCGCCACGCGGTCCATGTGCACTTCGAGGAGCGCCCGCGGCTGGGTCGTGCCGTGGCCGCGCTTCGGACCGCAGGGCGGCTTCGTGGTGTACCACCGCTCCCCGTGGAAGCGGTACGCCCCCATCCGGTAGGTCGTCGGCTGCAGCGCTCCCGTGTAGTAGGTGCTGGCGATGCCGTACGAACCGTAGGCCCCGCCGTCGAGAACGCTCTCGAACGACATCGCCTGGATGCGGCTCTCGGCGTCGAAGCCCGTCTCGACCTTCATCGCCACGGGGTGGCGGCCGCGGTGCGTGTAGAAGACGTCCTCGCGGCTCAGCGTGATCCGCACAGGGCGCCCGCAGCGGCGCGAGAGCAGCGCGGCGGCGACCTCGTGCGGGAAGAGCTCGCTCTTTCCGCCGAAGCCGCCGCCGAGCGTCGGCACCATCACGCGCACCAGATGCTCCGGCACGCCGAGCGCCTTGGCGAGGGACCGCTGGACGTAATGCGGCACCTGCGTCGCGCTCTGCACCACGATCTGGCCGTTCGGCTGCCAGAAGGCTGTGACGGCGTGCGGCTCGAGCGCAACGTGGTTGTTGCCCTGGTAGAAGAGCCGGTCCTCGCGCCGGTAGCTGGCCGTTTGCAGTCCTGTCGCGACGTCGCCGAACTCGAGATCGACCGCCTTGTGCAAGTTGCCGGTCTCGCTTTCCTCGCGCACCTGCGGCAGGGACTTCTCGGGCGCCCCGGCCTTCAGGACCGGCGAGAGGGCCTCGTACTCCACCCTGACCGCGCGTGCCGCGGCGTATGCCTGGCGGAAACTCTCGGCGGCGATCGCCGCGACCGGCTCGCCGAGGTATGTGACTTTGTCCACGGCCAGCGCATGCTCGTCCTGGTTGGACGGCATGATCCCGTACGGCGCGCTGCTGCCGGGACCCTCGATCGCCGCGAGCACGCCGGGCATCGACCTGGCGGCCGCGAGATCCACGCCGAGGATCCGGGCGTGGGCCTGGGGGCTGCGCACAAGGCACCCGTAGGCCATGTTCGGCCACTCGATGTCGTCGGCGTAGAGCGCCTGCCCCGTCACCTTCGCCCAGCTTTCGATGCGGTTGGGCACGGCCTGCGCCGTCTGCCGCGCAGACGCCTCAAGCTTCATCGAGCATCCTCCTTCCCGCGGCCTGCACCGCGCGGATGATCTGCTCATAGCCCGTACACCGGCACAGGTGCCCCGACAGCGCCTCCTGGATCTGCGCGCGTGAGGGGGAGGGTGTGTCGCGCAAGAGCGCTGCACCGCCCATCACCATGCCAGGTGTGCAGAAGCCGCACTGCACGGCGCCCTGCTCGGCAAAGGCGGCCTGCAGCGGATGGAGCTCAGCCGCATCCGCTGCGTGCTGCTTGCCCCACCAGCCGGCCAGGCCCTCGATCGTCACGATCTCGCAGTCCTGCACCGTCTTCGCGAGCGTGACGCAGGCGAGCCGGGGGACCCCGTCGACCCATAGCGTGCAGCTGCCGCAGCTGCCCGCGGCGCACCCGTCCTTGGTACCGTGCAGGTGCAGCCGGTCGCGCACGACCTCGAGGAGCGTCATCTCGTCCGCCGCCACGAGCTGCTGCGGCCGTCCGTTGACGATCAGGCGAAGGACCGATTCCGGCATGGCGCTCACCTCAGCCCGCAGGCTTGCGGAAGATCTGTGACAGAAACTTGAGTTGTATAACTGATTCTTGTCACGGGCCGAGCCGTTAGCCAGAATCACTTGCGTCATATGGATTGGGCCGTTTGCTTCACAGCGATCGCATGACGGGGGCTGTCATCTCCGCCGCCAAGCGCCGCAGCGTCCCTCTTTAAGGAAGAGAGCTGATGCATCCGCCCTACCGCGTTGACGCAGTTGCATCAGGTACGGGGCCAAAACACCTGCTACGGTGCAATCGAACGTTCGATCGGACTTTGAGAGAGGGAGCTGGGTGAGATGCACGCTGTCCCCACCCTGATCGAGGAGCACGCGACGCTCCTCCCCTACCTCGTGGAGCTGCGCCGGGCGGCGCAAGACGGCTCGGACCAGGACCTGCTGGCGGCGATCGCCCAGGCGGCGAAGGCGCTCGGCCCGGACCTTGACGGGCACATCTCACTCGAGGACGACGACTTCTTCCCGAAGGTCGCCGCGTACCTCGACCCGATGATCGTGCAGCCGTTCGTCCAGGATCACCGCGAGATCGAGCAGGTGCGCGACGCGGTCTATCTGGGGAAGGCGGCAGGGGCGGCGCTGCGCGCGGACTGCCTCACCCTCTGCGGGCTGCTCGAGGACCATATCGCGCGCGAGGAGCAGATGCTTTTCCCGGCGGTCCGCGACGTGCAGGACTGAAGACCGCCGGGTGCAGGGCGCAGGGGAGCCCGCGCTCTGCACCCGGCGCTCTGGGGTGTTTTCCCCTGGAGTCCGCTGGCAGAAGTGGTACTTGTGAGACATGCGATACCTGTGATAACGTTCGTGTCACAAGATCTAATGCACCACATAGAAACTACGACATCGGTGCAACCACCGGAGGCTCCAGCCGCGGTTTCGGAGTGCGACGACCTCTCTTCGCATCCACTGTCGATGCCGAAAGACGACGGGGGCGGTGGTCAAGGTGTATACACGCCAGCACTCGGAGGAGACCGAACTGGTCTCCCTGGAGACGCTTGCCAGGATGTTCGACAACACGGCGGTGGCGGCGATGGGCGTCGACCCGTCGGGCCGGATTGTGCTGTGGAACCATGGCGCGACGGGCCTGTTCGGTTACAACGCGCAGCAGGTCACGAACCACCGCTGCTTCGATCTCGTCGCCGGCAAGGATGCACGGGGCAACATGCTCTGCCATGCCGGCTGCTCGATCATGATGATGTTCCGGCACGGCCAGCCGCCCAACGACTACCTGCTGCGCAGCCACGACGCCGAGGGCGGAGAACTGCTGCTGAACGTTAGCACCGTCCTCGCGGACACCGACTCCTTCCCCGTCTGCCTGCACCTCTTCCACGACATCCGCTGGATGCATGCGGCGCCCTGCACGGACGAGCGGCGCCCAGCGGAGACACCGCAGTCATCGATCTCGCTCACGGCGCGCGAGCGCGAGATCCTCCAGTTGATGGTCGAGGGCCTCGACTCGCACGAGATGCAGCAGTTGCTGCACATCAGCTATGCGACCGTCCGCAACCACATCCAGAACATTCTAGACAAGCTCGCGGTCCACACCCGCGTCGCGGCAGTGGTGGTCGCGATCCGCGAGAACCTCGTCGACGACCCGCCCCGCACGGACCGCAAGGAACGCCCAGCGGCCCCGGACACCCTGCAGCGGCTGCCCTAGAGGCTCAGGTAGCCGTCCGCGAGCAGCTGGCGCGCCTGCTTCGGCGTCCCCTCGAAGACCACCGCGCCCTTCTGCAGCACGTAGACGCGATCGGCGAGATCCAGCGCCCCAGGCGTGTTCTGCTCCGCCAGGAGGATGGTCATGCCCTCCTGCTTGAGCCGCAGCAGCGTCGAGAAGACGTCCTGCACCGCGCGCGGTGCAAGACCCAGGCTCGGCTCGTCGAGCAAGAGCGCCTGCGGCTTCGCCATCAGCGCCCGCCCGATCGCCAGCATCTGCTGCTCGCCGCCGGACAGCCACCGGGCCGTCCGGCGGCGATGCTTTCTGAGCGCTGGAAAGATCTCCAGCATCCCGTTGACCTCCGCCGCGAGGCTCTGCCGGTCCTTGCGGTGATATCCGCCGAGCCGCAGGCTATACTCCGACGTAAGGGAGCAGAAGATCTGCCGCCGCTCCGGCACCAGCGCGATTCCCTCTCGCACGCGCCGGTGCGCCGGCAGGCGCGAGATGTCCTTGCCGTCGACCGTCACGCGGCCGGTCGGCGACTCAAAGAGGCCCATGATCGTGCCGAGCAGCGTCGACTTGCCGGCGCCGTTCGGCCCG
>JAKAPV010000125.1 GCA_021806845.1 Bacillota bacterium
TCCGATCTACCCGCGGTGTCCCCCGAGCACCGCCGCGAGATCATCGCCTCGACGTCGGGGACCGGCCCAGTTATAAATGATTATCTGGCAGTGGAGCGAGATCGCTTGTGATCGTCTATGTGGATTCATCTGTATTGGCGCGGGCGTACCTCGCCGATGAACAGGGACACAGAGAGGCGGCCTTGCTCCTCGACGACACCGATGTCGGCCTCGTGACCGGCACATGGACCAGGATCGAGGTGTCGGGAGCGATCGTCAGAGCTTCAGCCGCAGGGGGCATCGACCGCGCGGGTCTGCTTGAACTGCTGGATAGCGATCTGGGCGACGCGGGCCGTGTGGCGGTCGTAACGGCCGACCAGGCAGAGATCGAAGCCAAAGCCCTGACGCTAGTCCGCGAACACGGGCTGAGAGCGATGGATGCATGGCATCTGGCGGTGGCCGTCCTTACTCTGCCGGACCTCGCCGAGCCCGGAGAGGAAACGGGGCTCGCCACGCGGGATGAGAAGCAGGGAGAAGTCGCGCAAGCCCTCGGCTTGGTCCTCGTGTGATGGATCCCTTGGGAGTGACGGCAAAACAGTCGGTGATCTGTTGACTGTATGACGCACGCTTTGCGCAAGGGTTGCTTGACACGGCTAAGGAGGTGCTTTTATGGGCGAACGAGCACCTGACGTCGAACGAATCGTAAGTCAGTTCGTTGCTGCTTTGAGTTCGCAGGTCCACGTGGACAAGGTGATCCTCTTTGGCTCGCGAGCGCGAGGGGAAGCAACTGATGACAGCGATATCGACCTGCTGATAATTTCATCTGATTTTGGTCGTGATATCCTCGCGGACTACACTCTGCTGTATAGGTGCATGCCATTGGCGCCTGTAGACATCGATGTGATTCCTCATACGCCCGGACAGATTGCAGCTGCTGAACCCGAGACTTTTCTAGCGACCGCTCTGGAAGATGGCGTCGTGGTCTATCCCCGTGCAGGTTGAACCTCCCTGATCAGATGGCCACTAGCGCGATGCTATCGGGCACTGGGCAACGCTCACCGACCACTGGCAACCCGGCCAAGAGATCGGAGGTTCGATACATCTGAAATGTGGGGATCCCACGGTTTAAGTGAACTGTGCAGCGATTCTGGGCCGGTCTCTGAGTGCGAGCCTCCGAGCACGAACTTGGCCACCACCCAGTGATGCTTCCCCAAGCGACGGACCCGCTCAAACCCGTGCCGCTCGAACATGGCGACCGGTCCGTTGTAAATGTACGGCAATGACTTGGAGACCGCCCGTCCGTCTAGATCTTCGGGATAGCTCTCGACCGTCCCGCCCCCGAGCCGCGCGGTCTCATCCAATGCCCCGGCCAGCGCGGTGGCGGCGACCCCGCGACCGCGGTACTTGCGGTCGACGAACAAGCATGTGATCCGCCAATCGGGAAGAGCACTGACCCCTTCGTCGTAGGCACGTCGATTCTTAATGCCGGGCAGCTCATCCGTTGGACCGAACTGGCACCAGCCCACGCAGGTCGGGCCATTGTAAACGAGGGCGGCGTGCGCCTGACCCTCTCGGACCCGCCGTTCCTTCGCGGACCGATTGTGTTCTGCGCTCGTCTTGCTCATCTCAGGGTGAAATCCCATGCACCAGCAACCGCCCCAGACTCCGTTGTGACGCTCAACCAGTTGCACAAAATCCGGCCACGTGGATGCATCCAGCGGCCTCACATGATAGCCCGTCACCATTCACCTTCTCCCGACCGGTAAACCCCGCATCGCCAAGGAAGCAGTTCCCCGCTCAGGGTCGCGGTCCTGCGCAGGGCGGCGTCACTGCCGGCCGCGCGGTCTCTTAGGAGGATGACCCAAGGAACGCACCGAACCTCTGTTCGGAAGAAGAGAGAGGGGACGCACTGATGGCTGAAGAGAAGGCCCGCCTCAGCGAGTCGGCGGTCGAGTGGTACGTGGAGACATCGCCCAAGGGCCGCTACGAATCGCACAACAAGAGCATGTCGAACGAACTCACCGCTCCCGCCCGCGTGCAGCCCAGCTTTCCTTGGCGCGAGGATGAGCACGCGCCGGTGAGAAAGCGGCCGTTTGAAGTGGAGATGGTGAAGCTTCGGCCCGGCAAGTGGAACTGCCCGCGCCACTACCATTCCGAACAGTGGGAGTATTACATCGTCGTTTCCGGCCGGGGAGAGATGATGCAGGAGCAGGGCACGCCGTCGATCCCCATGGAGCCGGGAGACCACATCGTGCAGCCGCCGGGCTGGATCCACACGGTCGCGAACACCGGCGAGGAGGACCTCGTCTACTACGTGATCGCCGACAATCCGGACGACGAGCACTGCTACTATCCAGATTCGGACAAGTGGCTCGGCGCCGACACCATCTTCCGTATGCAACGGGTCGACTACTTTGACGGTGAGGAGTAGCCGAGATCCAAGTGGTGCAGGGTGGGGCCCCACCTTCCTGCTTCGTCGACCGGGACTCTCCGCAGGCACCTGGCGCTCACACAGGAGATTTATTGGACTCGCCTTGCGTAACTGCGGCACAAGTGAAATCGTAGGTGTAACGACCATCTCGGCACTCGTGTCCATGGGAGGAGAATTTCGAGTGAAGGCCCAGGAGGCTGTGACTCCGACCTATGTCGGCACGCTCTACCCGCGGGACACCGACCACATGGGACACGTCAACGTTGCAAGCTACACTCAGATGTTTGATTCCGCGACGTGGGTCTTCTTTGACCGCCAGGGACTGGGCCGTCGCTATTTAGAGGACAACGGCTGTGGCATGGCGGCAGTGCGACAAGTGTTGACGTACAGCAAGGAACTTTTCGCTGGCGACACGGTTGTGGTGAGCACGGACATCCTGGAGGTGCAGGAGAAGACGATCCGTTTCCGCCACACCATGCAGCTCGCGGTGAGCGGGGAGCTCGTTGCCACTTCGGAGTTGGTCGGTGCTCACCTCGACCGGAAGCGCCACCGCGCCGTACCCTTTCCACCGGAAATCGCGCAACGTTTACGCCAGCTCGTCGTCACACATCAAGAATGAGGTGCTTCGCGACCGAGCAGTCCTGGAGTGTAGAGGCCTGCCGCGATGCTGACGTTCGCCTCTGCGCAGGGCAGCGCCTCGCGCCTGCCGGCGGAGGCAAGATCCGACGCAGCCAACATGTCGTCCTGGAACCCGAACGCAGGCAGACGACTGATCAGTCGCAGGAGTGGCGAGCTGAATGGGCAGGCGGGGCGATCTCGGTCGCCCCGCCTCACTGCTTGCTTACGCTTCGGGCTCACGGGAGCTCTTCGGTATGGGAGGGTGGCTTCAATCCGCGGCGGAAGGCTGCAGCCGCTGGATCGGCAGGAGGCTCCAGAGCGTCCGCATGGCCACCATCACCCAGAAGGACGCCAAGAGCAGGAAGAAGGCGACCGCGAAGATCCCGAGGAGCGGCACTTTCAGCGCAGCATAGAGGAAGTTCGTTCCCGCGGTGAAGACGCCGAGGGGGAACGTCAGTCCCCACCAGCCGAGGTTGAAGGGGAGCCCGCGCCGCACGTAGTGCGCCGTGAACAGCATGCTCATGACGAGCCACCAAAGGCCGAAGCCCCAGAGCGCGAGGGCGGCGAGGACCGCGCCGCCGTACATGCCGTGGCCGACGGAGCCGAACAGGAGCGGCATCTGCCGACCGAGGTCAATGAGTCCCATGACGCCCGTGCCGAGCGTCCCGAGAGAGATCCAGGTGGAGATGGCCATTTCACTTGGGGGCAGTTTGTGCAGCACGAGACGCAGGAACAGGACACCGAGGATCAGGAAGGCGATGGGCACACTCAGGGCCCACTGCACCATGCTCACAAGGGTCAAGGTCCTCTCCATACCAAGCGAAGCCATGTGCGGCACGAGAAGACCGCCGCTCGCCGCCGTGACCTCCGCCGGCACGACGGGCATCAGCCACACCGCGGTCATCCGTTCGAGGCGGTGGTCGTGGCTCAGGAACATCACGTACGGAACGACGATGCCGGACGCTACCGCAAGCACGACGTTGACGATCCAGAGATCGTACGCGATGGTGAGCGACCCGGGTCCGAAGAGCGGGATCCCCATGTCGACGAAGCCGTTGACGATGGTCGTCAGCGCCATCGGGATCGCGCCGAGGAACATCGACTGCACCGGATCGTGCAGGATCTCACGCATCCCACCGCGGTCGGAGACCCAGCGGCAAACAAATAGAGCGAAGAACAGCGCCACGAGGACGATATTGACAAGCCAGAGCGCGGTTCCCGCGTTCTTGAGCCATAGCGGCCCGCCGGGCATCGTATATGCCCCGAGCGCCGTGATCCCCGTGCCCATGCCAACGGTGAACCAGTTCGGCGTGAAGCGTCTGCAAGCGCCCATGTCCCGGCCCCCCGTCTCGTTTGCCACCATTCTGGCAGGGCGGCGGGGGTGCGACATACGAGCGTATCCAAGGCTCGTTCAGTACTTCTGAAGGCGGCTCGTGGACATTAGAGCGGGTTCGTCCTGGCGCAGTCCCGCCGCAGTTCCGCGATCAGCGCCTGCGCCGCGGGTCCGTGCTCGTCGGCGTTCCGGCTCACCATGTGGATCTGGCGGTTCAGACGCAGCTCCGGAATCGGCACGAAGGAGACTCCGTTCTGGGGATCCTCGGCGAGCGTATGCGAGAGAACGCTGACGCCGACATCATGGCGCACCATCGCGACGATGGCCCGCACGGAGGAGAGCTCCATGATGACGCGCATCGCGCCCAGGTCTTTATCGACGCCCCGCAGGGCCGATTCC
The DNA here is from genome assembly GCA_021806845.1 of Bacillota bacterium. Lineage (GTDB taxonomy): Bacteria > Bacillota > Sulfobacillia > JAJZYS01 > JAJYTV01 > JAJYTV01. Next base: position 4,761 of record JAKAPV010000125.1, read on the forward strand.
AGGATTCTCCGCGTCCCTGAACCCTCTTCGCGCACGATCAGATCTTGGCGGGCGAGCTCCTCGACGCCGACCTCTGAACGCCCCGCGAGCGGGTGGTGAGAACTCACGATCAGACCGAGCTGGTCGCGCCAGAGGTTCGTCACGTACAAGGGCCGCTCTCTGAGCCGCCCCATGCGCCCCTCCACGATGCCGAAGTCCACCTGCCCGGTCTCGACTTGCGCCAAGACTCCCGCGCTGTTATCGAGCGTCAGCTTCAACTGCACCGTGGGGAATTTGCGGCGGAACACGCCCAAAGGGCGCGGGAGGAATACCTCGATCACGGTATGGGATGCGGCGATGTGCACAGCGTGCTCGCCCTCCGCGATGCGGTGAACCTCCCGAAAGGCCAGCCGCCAGTCTGCCTCGATACTCTCCGCGTACTTGCGCAGAACCTCGCCGGCAGGTGAGAGCTTGGCACCGCGATTCGTGCGGGTGAATAGCCGGGTGCCGAAGTCCGCTTCGAGCGAGGAGATCTGCTGGCTGACGTTCGACACGGACATGTTGATCTGGCGAGCGGCTTCGGTCAGCTGACCTTCGCGTGCGACCGCGAGAAACACCATCAGGCGGGGGTCCAGTACGGTTCCTCCTCCGCAGTCTTCCGGTCTGTGGCGGGATGCCTGTACCAGACTTCGCGTCTCTCAGGGGTCGACGCTCGAGGCCGTGTCCGCTGGTGGGGACATTATACGATTTGGCTCGGTTAAAGAAATATGTGGAACAGGCGATGAAAACAGGTCGGGGTAAAGCAACCCTGGCCTGCAGGTGGTATGACTACTTCTCGCCCGTCGAGGCGCTCACCGTTCCAACACAGTCACGACCTGCCATCTGCCGTGGGGAGCCGGGAAGACGAGACGACCATCTGGCAAAGTGAAGGTGGTTCCCACGTTTCCTTCTCCAACCGTGATGGTCTCCGAACCGCCAGATGCGGCCAGCGTCACGCGGATCGGGCCGTTTGCGCCAAGCGCGGGTGTAGGGCCAAGGTAGACGACGTATCCTGGGCCCGTCGTGAGAACTTTGGACGCCTTGATCGCTGGCTTCCACGCGCGTATTGCCATGGACCCGGCATTGGGGGTGAGGGAGCCGCCCTTCTTCGACACCCAGATCGTGCCGTTTGCGTCGATGCCAGAGGCGGGCGAGGGAAGGTGAGCGACAAGTGTTGCCGTGAGGCCATCCATTCGGTAGAGGTCGGTCGGCGGCACAAGGGACTGGTCCTTCAACTTCTGCACATAAAGGGTCCCGTCGGGTGCAAAGAGAGGCCCCCAGCCCCCGTCGGACATGATGGAAGGCAGGGGTTTGCGGACACCTGCCTCGAGATTGATGGCCCCTGTCGCTAATAGCGAGCAGTCCTCACAGGTCACGGCAAAGAAGTAAGCCCACCCCCGAGAGACATACGTCGTCCCGATTGGCACCGACCCTCCCTGCCAGAGAGTCCAAGTTGCCCCCGTCTTTGCATCGGCCAGGATCCCCTGCGGTTTTCCATCGGGAGCGCTGCACTCAACGAACAAGTACGGGCCTCCAACCCTGCTTACATACCCCTCTGTGGCGCAGGAGAGGTTGGTCACGACATGCGTTTGCCCCCCGGCCTTCTCCACCAGTTTGTTCGGCGTAGATTTCGGCACGTAGTAGATCGCCGACTGCCCGACTCCGAAGGACTGCCAGCCGGGGTCACGCGGATTGTAGACCTTCGGTAGCAGGTGCGTGGACACGATGAAGCCCCCGACCTTCCATGTCCGTGCCGCCTGCTTCGGTGCCGCCTTACCGGCTTTGTTCGGCGGCGCAGTGTTCCCTCCGCTTGTGTTGTTGAGAGCGCAACCAGACAACATGAAGGTGGCTAGGCAAACTGCAGCTATTATGCGTTTCATTTCCTATCCTCCTGTTTCCAGTTTACACTCGGTCTGATCGAGGCGCTGACCTTCGTGCCGATCGCGGTGCCCGGCGTCGTACTGGCTGTCGGGTATATGTCGGCCTTCAGCAGCGGTCAGCTGTCGTCGGCACTCCCTGGATCCTGCCGCCCGCCTTCGCGCTGATGGGGCTGCCGTACATGTTTCGCGCCGTCTGGTCGCGGATCTCGACAGTCAAGGCCACCGTGCTCGCCGAGGCGGCAGAAACGCTCGGATCGCCGTTCTGCAATACGGTCCTGCGCGTCGTCGTACCGAGCCTTTTGCCCGGCATCCTCAGCGGCTCCCTGCTCGTCTTCTCCCTGAGCCTCGGGGAGTTCACGGTGACCCAGCTGACGGCCGGCGGGTCGCTCGTCACGTTCCCGATCTACATGCAGACCGCGTTCCAGGACAGCCCGGCGCAGGGGGCCCTGGCGGCGGTGCTGAGCTACGGCGTGGCGAGCGGTCTCGTGCTGTTCGCGACCTCCCTGCGCCAGCCGGACAATGAGGTTGCGTGAGATGGCCTACCTCTCCGTTCAGGGTCTCAGCAACCGGTACGGCGAGGCGATCGCGGTGCAGGGCTTCTCGCTCGAGGTGGAACAGGGGGCGTTCGTCTCGCTGCTCGGACCCTCCGGCTCGGGCAAGTCGTCGGTCCTGCGCATGATCGCGGGACTCACATTGGTGGATGCGGGCAGCGTCGCGGTGGACGGGCGCGACGTCACGGCGCTGCCGGCGCGCCAGCGCTGTTTCGGCTACGTCTTCCAGTCCTATGCGCTCTTCCCGCACCTCAGCGCGCGGCGGAACGTGGCCTTCCCGATGCAGGTCGCGCGCGTTCCGCGCCGGGAGCGGGAGGAGACGATCGAGCGACTGCTCCAGACGGTTGAGGAACTGCGCAGTCGCGTTCCGAAGACCACGACGGCCAACGCGGATAGGCACCTGCGCAGGGACCAAGATCGGACCTGCGAGAAGCACAGGAGGGATATCGCATGTCACCTGAGCGCGAGCTCTTTCTGTCTCGGCTGAAGGCGTTCGGGGAAGCCAACGATCGGGTGGCGGCCAGCCGCTCGGACAAGATGCTGAACATCACGGCGGACACGGGACTCTTCTTGTGGATGCTCATCCGTGCCAGGAAGCCTCGGCGCCTGCTCGAAGTCGGTACGTCGAACGGGTACTCCACCATCTGGTGGGCGGATGCGCTGAACGAGCCTGGTCAGACCCTGATAACACTCGAAGCGAATCCGAAGAAAGTCGTGCAGGCTCGAGCCAACTTCAAGGAGGCGGAAGTAGCAGACCGCATCGAGTTGATCGAGGGGGACGCCGGACACTTCTTGCGTGCAGCCGAGACCGCCAGCTTTGACTGGGTGTTTCTCGACTCCGAGCGGAGCGAATACGTCGGGTGGTGGCCTGATCTCCTGCGGGTTACCGCTGCCGACGGCCTGATCATCGTCGACAATGCCGTCGACAAGGCGACCGAGATCGAGGCATTTGTCAACGTGGTTCAGTCCACCCCCGGTGTACGCCAGGTCCTCGTGCCAATCGGCAACGGCGAGCTGTTCATCCATAGGACGTAGGATTCAGGACTCGCGCCAGGCACTTTGCAGTGGGGACGCCCCCAGGCCGCGCATCGCACAGGGATGTGGGCAGCTTCCAAGCGCGGGAGGCAGCGGTGCAGTGCTCCGGGTGTCACGGAAGAGATGAAGCGCGAGCCCCTCTTGCAGTCGGCGCTCTAGTACAGCGTTCCGGAAGTTCGTTCCTCAGAACTCGGCCAGGAGCCAAGAGAGGTCTGTCAGGGCAGTGTCGCAGAGCTGGGGCAGCTCGCCTTCG
>JAKAPV010000126.1 GCA_021806845.1 Bacillota bacterium
GGCGGACTTCCGCCACCCGGTCGCCGGAAACTTCCTCCGGAAGTACCTCGCGACCGGCGAGGACGTGCCGCCGGAGAACCGCGCCCGCATCCTGCGCCTCATCGAGAACATCGTGGCCGGGCGCAACGCGGTGAGCTACCTGATCGAGTCGATGCACGGCGCCGGCAGCCCGCAGGCCCAGCGCGTGATCATCGCCCGCGCGGCGAACCTCGCGGAGCAGAAGGCGGCCGCGCGCCGTCTGTGCGGAGTCGACGCGGCCGAAGACGCCGCCCTCCCGAAGCCCGCGGCGGACTGAGGCGCCCACCTAGGAGACCGGGAGGACGTGCGGCGCGGCGCCGAGGCGCTCCCCGATGCCCTGCACGGCCTCCTTCAGCGCGGGCACAAACGCGGCGACCCTGTCCTCCGTGAACCTCGGGAGGGGACCGCAGACGCTGACGGCGCCCAAGACCCCCCGCGCCGGCGTGATCACCGCCGCCGCGACCGCGCCGGCCCAGGGGTCGCGCTCGCCCAGGCTTACGGCGTAGCCCTGCGCGCGCACCTCTGCGAGCGATGCGCGCAGGGCCTCCTCCGCAACGATCGTGCGATCCGTGAGCGGCACGAGCTGCACCGTCGCGAAGTGCTGCTCGAGGTCCGCCGGCGGCAGCATGGCAAGCATCGCCCGCCCGGACGCCCCGGCGTAGAGCGGCCAGCGCCGCCCGATCTCGACCGTCATCTTCACATCCTGCGGGCTCACGAGCTGCGCGACGTAGACGCGCGCGCTGCCGACCCGCACGCTGAGGGTGACGGTCTCGCCCGTGCGCGAGCGCAGCACCTCCATGTGCGGCAGCGCGATCTCCACGAGGTCGACGCGGCCGAGTGCCGCGAGCCCGAGACCGATCGCCTCCGGGCCGAGCCTGTACCTGCCGCTCGCCTCCTCCCTCTGGAGGAAGCCCGTGCGGACGAGGCTCGTCAGCGTGCGGTGCACGACGCTCTTCGGCAATTCGAGGCGCCGCGCGAGCTCGCTCACGCCGAGCGCCGTCCCGGACTCCGAGAAGGCCTTCAGCACGCGCACGATGCGCTCTGTGACCTGCAGTCCCGCTCCGCCTGCGCGTTCCGCCACGGCGGGCGCCTCCTTTCGAGACCTCGGACGCCTCTCTAGTCCTGCAGCGGGCGCGCGACGAAGCGTCCCTTCGGCTCGCCCACCACCTTGCCGTTCAGGAAGACCGTCTGGCCGCGCAGCACCGTGCGCACCGGCCAGCCCTTCACCTTCACGCCCTGGAACGGCGTGTGGTCCTGCGCGGAGTGCAGCAGTTCCGGGGTGACGGTCTCCTCCTTCTCGAGGTCGATCAGCGCGAGGTCCGCGTCGGCGCCGACGGTGATCTCCCCCTTGCGCGGGTGGCAGGCGTACGCCTTCGCGGGGTTCGTCGAGACGAGCTCCGCGACGCGCGCGAGGGAGAGGCCGCGGCGGTGATAGCCCTCGGAGAGCAGCACGGGGTAGAGGAGCGACGTGCCGCCGAAGCCGGGCAGCGCCGGCCAGAGGTCGTCGCCCTTCTCTTCCTCGAGGCAGCAGGCGTGGTCGCTCGCGACCCAGTCGATCGTGCCGTCCATGACACCCCGCCAGAGCGCGTCCACATCCTGCTGCTCGCGAATGGGCGGGTTCACCTTTCCCCCGAGCCCCTGACCCTCGAGCATGTCGTAGGTGAGGCAGAGGTGGTGCAGCGTCGTCTCGCGGCGCACGTCGACCTGCGGGTAGAGACCCTGGATCTCCACCGCGGCCCGCAGCGCCTCGGCGCTCGAGAGATGCAGGAGGTTCACCCGCGTCTTCGCGGCGTCGGCGAGCACGCCCGCCTCATGGATCGAGAGGCGCTCCGTGAGCGGCGGCCTCGCGTCGGAGTAGGCCTTGAGGTCGTGCCTGCCCTCGCGCTTCACGCGCTCGATGAAGAGCTTGATCAGCTCCGGGTTCTCGCAGTGGATGCTCAGCGAGACGCGGCCCTTGCCGCCGTGGCGCTGATCGGCCTTCGTGATCTCCTCCATCATCGCGTAGAGGTGGCCGAGGTCGTAGGTGTCGGACATCGTGTAGCCCGCCCCGTCGGTGGAGTCGGCGGCGAGGTTCAGGCCCTTGTAGAACATGTAGTACTTGAAGGAGGCGATCCCCGCCTCGCCGACGAGCCAGTCGATCTCGCCGATGTGGCCCGGGTTCATCGGGGCGAGGTGATAGGCATAGTCCGTATAGGCGTTGCCGGTCGTCGCCTTCAGCACTTCCGGCAGGATCTCGCGGTAGCTGCCGTTCTTGTTGAGGTAGTGGTGGCCCGTGCGGAAGTAGCTGATGACGGTCGTCGCCCCGCCCACGAGCGAGGACTCCGTCTCCGAGCGCGCGTCGACCTCCATGGGCCGGTAGATGCCGATGTGAAAGTGGCCGTCGACGCCGCCCGGGAAGACGGCGAGTCCCCGCGCGTCGATCGCCTCCTCCCCGTCCTGGGCCGTGAGATCCTGCGCGATCGCCGCGATCCTGCCGTTCTTGATGCCGAGGTCGCAGACGGTCGGTCCGCGCCCCGGCAGAACCACGAGTCCGCCGAGCACTACGCTGTCATAGCGCGCCAAGTCGCATCCTCCTCCTGAGCTGCCGATCTCCCGATCCTCGGGTCCCTGCCGCGCGCGGGCTCCCATCCCCCTTCGTGCGGGTCTACATCAGTCTTCGGCCCACGACTGGACGAGCGGGCCGATGCTGGGGAGTTCCTCAAGGTGCGCGCAGAGGCCCGCGACCTCCTCGGCCCGCGCCTCCCCAAGCACGGGAGCCGCGTTCGCGAGGAACTTTGTGCGGATCTCCCCGAAGGAGAGCGGGCGCGCGCGGCTGCCGCGGTTCTCCAGCACCTCCTCCTCCAGCACCTGGCCGCTTGCGAGGCGCAGGCGCAGGATCGCCGGGAAATGGTGCGGGAAGATCCGATCGCAGCGCTCATCACCGCGCACCTCCACCTTGTCGGCGAGGGCCCGCAGCGTCTCGTCCGCGGCGATCCCGTCGTGGAAGTCCCCGAGCGCGAGACCAAGGCCGCCGCCTCCGCGCAGGGCCATCGCGACCGTGTAGGGTCCGCTGAAGCGCGCGTGGTAACCGCTCTGCGGCCGCGTCTTCGCCTCGCGCGGCTGCCCGATCGTCCGCACCGTCGAGGTGGCGACGAGGAGTTCCAAAGCCTCCACCTGCGCAGGCTCGACGGGGCCCCCGAGGCGCCTGCGGAGCGCGATCGCCGCATCGATGCCAGTGTGGGTGAAGTGGTTCGTCGGGTAGGGCTTGAAGACGATCCCGGGCGTCTCCCAACGCTCGCCGAGGTCCGCGATCGCGCCGAGGATGTCGCACTCCTCCCCGAGGAGCGCCTGGAAGAAGCCGAAGCGCCCCTCGAGCACCGTCGCCGGCGCGGTGATGCCGGCGATCGCGAGCTTCGCCGCGTAGACGCCCGCGTGGCAGGCCCAGCCCGCCTGGATCTGCTTCACCGTGCCGCCCGTGCGGTTCGCCTCGAGGATGCCGGAGCCGAAGCTCGCGGCGATCCCGAGCGCGTGCATCGTGCGCTCCGCATCGGCGCCCAGCAGCTTCGCCGCCGTCACGGCAGCCGCAAGCGCCCCGCAGATCGAGGCGCCGTGCAGGCCGCGCTCGAAGAAGACGGAGTTGCCGAGCTCCTCGTCGTAGGCGGCCATCGCGATCCGCACGAGGGATTCGTAGCCGGCCGCTGCCGCGACGATCACCTCGCGTCCGCCCGCGCCCAGGACCTGAGCCGCCGTCAGGGCGGCCGGCACGACGAAGGCGCTCGGGTGGACGATCGAGGGGAGGTGCGTGTCGTCGAACTCCACAGAGTGCGCGAGCGTGCCCGAAAGGAATGCCGCCTGGGCGGCCGGAAGGGGGTCCCGACCCGCGAGGGGGATGGCCTCCGGCTTCCCTCCCTGCTCGCGGAGGACGCCCGCCAGGATGCGGGCCGGCGCGAAGGCGGAGCCCGCCACGACGACCCCGAGCGTGTCGAGCACGCGCTGCTTGACGCTCTCCGCGACCTCCTGCGGGAGGTCCTCGTAGCAAAGGTCCGCCGCGAACTGCGCGATGCGCTCTGCGGCCGTCATACGATCGCCACCGGGCGGATCGGCGAGCCGGTGCCTCCCAGGATCCGCAGGGGGCTCGCGAAGAAGAGAAACTCCGAGACGCCCGCGCGCCCCAGTTCCTCGAGGTTCAGCGTCTCGACGATGTGCACGCCGCGCTCGAAGAGGAGGAACCGGTGCACCGGAAGGAGACTGTGCCCCGCGCCCGGCGGGATCTCCTCGAAGGCGATCGTGTCGCTGCCGACGATCCCTGCGCCGCCCGATACGAGCCAGCGGGCGGCCTCCTCGTTCGGTCCCGGGACCCCCGCGTCGTGGCCGACGAACGCCGCACGGTCGCCCCAGAGGCTCCCCCAGCCCGTGCGCACGAGGACGGCGTCCCCGGGCTGCAGCTGGACGCCCGCGCGGCGCGCCGCCGCGTCGAGGTCTGCCGCCGTGACCGCGTAGCCGGGCTCGAGGACGTCCCGGCCCTTCGTGGCGGCGACGTCGAGAAGAACGCCCCGGCAGGCGATCGGGGCGATCGTGTCGACCCCGAGCTGCCCAAAGCGCCCGCCCGTCTGCGCCTGAGCCGCGTCGATGCCGCCGTGCAGCCGCCCCTGGAACGACACGTGCGCGAGCGCGTCGATGTGCGTCCCGACGTGCCCGCCGGTCACGATGATCTCGGCCGCGGCGGAGCTTCCGTCCGCCCGCACCATGTCGCCGTGGCGGCGCGTCAGCGCGAGGCGGAACGCCGGATGGTTCGGCGACTGCGGCATCCCGTTCTCCATCGGCTGGCCGAGGTCGTAAAGGCGCGCGCCCTCCAGAAGGCGCAGCCGCTCACTAGTCGTCGTCATGCTCTCTCCTCCTGCTCCCGCGCAAAGAGAAGCACGGTGCGGCGGGCCCGCTCCGCGATCGGACGGTCGACAAACCGCCCGTCCGGGAGCCGCGCCGCCCCAAAGCCCGCGGCGATCGCCTCCTCGTAGGCCCGCAAGAGCTCCTGCGCGCGCTCCGCCTCCGCCGCGGTCGGGGTAAAGACTTCGTGGATGACCGGAACCTGCTCCGGGTGGATGGCGGACATGCCGCCGAAGCCGAGCCGCCGTGCGGCCTGCGCAGTCCGGCGCAGCCCCTCGGGGTCCCGCAGGCGCGCATGCGCCCCCGCGAGTGGGGCGAGGAGCCCCGCCGCCCGCGCGGCGATCACGACCTCAGAGCGGGCGTAGAGCGTCTCGAGGCCCTCCGGCCCCGCCTCCGCTCCGACGTCCGCGAGGAAGTCCGCCTGGCCGAAGACGAGCCGCCCGACGCGCGGGTCGCAGGCGGCGAGTTCCCTTGCGCGCGCGACGCCCCGCGCCGTCTCGATCGTCAGATCGAGGCGCACGCTGCCTGCGGCAAGCCCGCGCCGCTCCTCCGCCTGGGCGATCCAGCGCGACACGGCCTGCACGAGAGCAGGCTCCTCCGCCTTCGGGAGGCGGATGGCGCCCAGTCCCGGGTGGACCGCGGCCGCGATGTCCTCCTGCACCCGCGGGGAGTCCGGTGCGTTCACTCTCACGTGCACCTCGGGACCCCGCAGGCCGGCCCGTCCCGCGACGCGCTCCGCGACCAGCCGCCGCGCGAGGTCCTTCTCGCCCTCCGGAACCGCGTCCTCGAGGTCCAGGACGACGGCGTCGGACCCGGCTGCGAAGACCCGCTCCAGGAGCTTTTCGCTGCCTCCAGGCGCGAAGAGGTAGCTGCGCGCCGGCGCGCGCGCCTCAGATGACATGGCGCTCACGCAGCGCGTCGTACTCCGCGCGGCTCATCCCGAGGAGGCCGAGGTAGACGTCGTCGTTGTCGGCCCCGAGCCTGCGGCCCGTGTGGCGGATCTCCCCCGGGGTCTCCGACATGCGGAAGAGCACGTTCTGCATGCGCACGGGTCCGAGTTCCTCGTCCTCGACCGTCGCGATCGACCCGAGCGCCGCGTACTGCGGGTCCGACATCACGTCGGAGACGTCGTAGATCGGGGTCGCCGCGGCGCCTGCCGCCTCGAACGCCGCCATCACGTCCTGGAGGTCGCGGGCGCCGATCCACTCCGACACCCAAGCGTCCAGGAGCTCGACGTGCTCGGCGCGTCCCGTGCCGGTCTGGAACCAGGGTTCCGGGATGACCTCGGGGTGTCCCACGAGCCGCAGCACGCGCTCCGCGATGCTCTGCGCGCTCGTCGAGACGGCGACCCAGCGGCCGTCGCGCGTCCTGTACGTGTTGCGCGGCGCGTTATTGACCGAGCGGTTGCCGCTGCGCCGCTGCACGACGCCGAGCTGGTCGTAGACCGTCGGCTGCGGGCCGAGGATCGAGAGGATCGGCTCGATGATCGCGAGGTCGATCTGCTGGCCCTCCCCGCCGCGGGCTTCGCGGTGATAGAGCGCGAAGGCGACGGCGCTCGCGCCCGCGAGGGCGGTGATGCCGTCGGCGAGGCCGAAGGGCGGCAGCGTCGGCGGACCGTCCGGCTCGCCGGTGATGGCTGCGAATCCGCTCATGCACTCGGCGATCGTCCCGAAGCCGGCGCGCTGGGCGTAGGGGCCGAACTGGCCGAATCCCGTGACGCGCGCCAGGATGAGCCGGGGATTCTCCTTGTGCAGGCGCTCCCAGCCGAGGTTCCAGCGCTCCAGCGTCCCCGGGCGGAAGTTCTCGATGACGACGTCCGCCTCGCGCGCGAGCCGAAGGAAGAGTTCCTGGCCCTCCGGATCCCCGAGATAGAGCGTGATCGTCCGCTTGTTGCGGCCGAGCATCTTCCACCACAGCGGCACGCCGTCCTTCTGCTGGCCGTGGCCGCGCGCCGGGTCGCCCTTCGGGTGCTCGATCTTGATGACGTCGGCGCCGAAGTCGGCGAGAACCGTCGCCAGGAACGGCCCGGCGAACAGCGTCGCTACATCGAGCACCTTGATCCCCTCAAGCGGTTTGACCTGCCCCACCTCCAAGCCAGGAGGCTCTTGTTCCGCTACGCGGAACACCGTTCCACCATATGCGATGCATTCGATCTCTCGCGCGGCGACTCCTTCCTGAAGCGGCGCCGTGCAGGCGAGAATCCATGGAAACACAGCGCCAGAACCGAGAGACCCGCAGTCTCCCGGTTCTGGCGCTCTCAGTCAGCGCGGCGAAGGATCCCGGGCTGCGCGCACAGCGGGCTGCGCGCGCAGGCGCGGGAAGAAGTGCTCCGGGCAGCGGTGCCCGGGCACGACGGCCCTACCGCTCGCCGCGGATTCTCCCCGCCTTGGCGAATTGGGACGAGAGGTCGAGGTACTCTTGCAGTCCTGCGATGGCTTGCCTCTCCCCCCAGTCCAGCATCCGCGGCAGCCAGGCGTCGGAGGTGCCCGTCTGCCGCAGATCGCGCAGCGCCTCGCGCATGGCGTACCCTGCCACCCGCAGGGCGGTGTTCGCGAAGAGCACCGCGGCGAATCCCATCTCCTGCAGTTCATCGACGGTGCAGAGCGGCGTCTTCCCGCCTTCCACCATGTTGGCCAGCATGGGAACGTCGACGGCGCGGGCGATCCGCGCGAGATCCTCCCTGGACCTCGGCGCCTCGACGAACACCATGTCCGCGCCGGCAGCGGCGTACGCCCGTGCGCGCTCGATCGCCGCATCGACACCGTGGACGGCCAGCGCATCCGTTCGCGCGACGAGGACGAGATCCGGGTCGCGGCGGGCCGCCTGGAACGCGGCGATCTTCTCGAGCATCTCGCCCGTCTCGATCACCGCCTTGTCGTCGAAGTGCCCGCAGCGCTTCGGCGTCACCTGGTCCTCCAGCTGGATGCCCGCAACGCCCGCCTGCTCGAAGAGCCGCACGCTGCGGTAGACATTGAGCGCGTTGCCGAATCCCGTGTCCATGTCCGCAAGCACCGGGATGGCGACCTTGCTGCAGATTGTCTCCACGGAGGCGACGACCTCCGTCAGCGAAAGGAGGCCGAGGTCCGGCAGGCCGAACGTCATGTTCGCAACGCCCGCCCCGGTCACGTAGACCGCTTCGAACCCCGCCTGTTCGATCATCGCGGCGGTGTACGCGTTCGGAGCCCCAGGTAGCACCAGGGTCTCCGGCGCGCGGATCAGCGCTTTCAGCCTCGCTGCCTTGGACTCGCTCATGGCGCAGCTCCCTCCGCTCTACACCTGGGTGAAGGCTGACCGCGCGAGGAACCGGCCATGGCCTTCCCGTCCCACGAGCTCGCCCTCGCGCATCACGAGCTCCCCGCGCACGTACGTGGCGACGGGCCAGCCCTTCACCGTCCACCCATCGTAGATCGAGTAGTCGGAGAAGGACCTCAGCTCCCCGGCGTCAATCGTGTGTTCCCGCTCCGGGTCCACGACGACGACGTCCGCATCCGCCCCCGGCTCCAGGGTCCCCTTCTTCGGGTACAGCCCGAAGGCGCGCGCCGCGTTGGTCGATCTGATCTGCACAAGG
>JAKAPV010000127.1 GCA_021806845.1 Bacillota bacterium
CGGTGGTCGCCGGCTGCGTCGCCCAGATGACGGTGGCCCCCGGCACCGGCGACTCGCCCGTCGGCGCGGAAATCCAGAGAGCCGGCTCCGCGGCCGACGAACTCCCGCCCTGCCACTCCACCTGAATGCCTACGACCTGATTCGAGTGCACTGGCGGCGCGTTTATGAGCGTCAATTCCGCCGGAACGGCCCTGCCGCTGAAAAAGCCGACGGTCGGTGCGCTGCCGACCGCGGCAACGCTCACATGCGTGCCGTTTGCGAGGTCGAAGACCACCTGCGCCTTTGGCGGTGTCGTCTGCCAAGGCCAGCCCCGCACCCAAAGAACGGGCAGCCTCCCCGGGAGCGAGGCGACAGAACCGGTGATGCGCGGCACCGCGTAGCCGGACGCGACGCGTGCCGGCAGCCACCAGATCAGAAACAGTATCAAGAGGGCGGCGACCACGATCCCGACCCATGCCGCGATGCCGGAGCCGCCCACGTCGTCGGCGGCATGCCGCAACTTCTGAGGCTCATCCATAAAAGACACAATAGCACGTGTAGTAGAATTTGGTCACGTTCACACGTACTACAGCCCCTTTTGCAGGAATTTGGCGGAAGTTTTTGGACTCGGGCCGGCCTGCCGAAGACCTGGGGAGACAAAAGCTCGCCGTGGACGGCGAGGTCCTCCCCAAACGCCGAGCAGAGATCTCACGTGGGAAACTATGCCCCTATTTCTCAAGACACGATACTGCCGTGAAGAAGTCTTTCAGTGGGTGGAGCCCTCTCCACAAACGGAACACCGCTGCGGGTGGTCTGGTGACGGTCCGCATGAAGGACGATGGGCGCGAGGATGTCGCTTGCCCACCGCTACACCTCTCAGAAATGTGGGGCCAAGTATTATGTCGATCGGACCGCCGATATCGTCCCGTCTCTCTGCCGCTAACTGAACACAACCCCAAAAGACCGAATCTACGCCATGGGACTTGACCCGTCCTACCACCAACGTGATGCTGGGGGCATTGGAATACGGCTGGCAGAAGGGGCATCGCATGATGGGCGACATCCAGTGGGATACGGTCGCGTCACTTTACGACTCGTATGTGACGGTTACATTCGACGTGCCGTTTTTCCTGGAAGAAGCGAAGGCTGCTTCTGGGCCCGTGCTGGAGTTGATGGCCGGTACAGGCCGAGTGTCCCTCCCGCTGATCGAGGCTGGCGTCCCCTTGACGTGCGTGGACGCCTCAGGGGCTATGTTGTCCCGTCTGCGAGGAAAGCTGCAAGAACGCGGTCTGAGTGCGACAGTCGTGCAGGCCGACGTGCGAACCTTGGAGCTGCCAAACATGTTCGCCCTGGCGATTCTGCCCTTCCACTCGTTCTCGGAGCTCTTACAGTCCTCCGAACAGGAGATTGCCCTCGCCTGTGTCTACCGTCATCTGCACACCGGCGGGAAGTTTATTTGTACCCTTCACAACCCCAGCGTAAGGCGCAGGTCGGTCGACGGCCAACCACGTCTTGTCGGCAGGTACCTCCTCGACAAGGGCACTCTGCTGCTCTGGAGCACCTTGCAGTACTCAGCAGACGCAGGGGTAGTGGAGGGGGTCCAGGTGTACGAAGAATATGACTCCCACGGCGTTCTCAGCCGACAGCGCATGCTAGACATGCGATTTGCCATGATTGAAAGACAGGACTTCGAGCGGCGAGCTGTCCATGCGGGTTTTCGCGTCATCGAGCTCTATGGTGACTACGACCGCTCGCCGTTTCTTCCAGACACCAGTCCGTATATGATCTGGATTTTGCAGCGCTGAAGGCCATAACACCACGCGGGCCCCAAAACCTAGCGCTCGGGGCGTACAGAAGGAATGAACTCGCCGGGCTAGGTTCCTGGTGGCGTTTCCAGCGATCGGTCCTGCGCCTCGCGCAAGGTGGCCTTCCCTTCCCGCGTACTCTCCTAATGAAGCGCGTTGCCGGCAGCAGCAAGGGCAATACTTTCGGAAGGCTTGGCAGGAATCGGTTTCCGGCAGGCAGAAGTCGCCTGCACACTCTGTCCTCGGGGGTGTTGCGCATGGCTCCGGAGCATCCGCCCGTCGAGAACGAGGCACTGCGCCTGTACGAGTTCAATATCGAGGACGACTTCCGCCGCAAGGGCACGGTGGCAGTGGACTCAAGTCTTGGGGTTCTGCCCGACCCCGCTGCCCATCCCGCGTGCGAGGGCGCGCGCAAGCACTGACCGAGCGGGAGGGTCTTTTATTGGAACGGTGCCACATCTGCGGTCGACCGGATGACGGAAAGTCCCTGCATGTCTCCGGTCACATCCTCTGCAGCGTCTGTGAGCGCATCACCGTCCGCATCATGCCCCAGCATCCGCTCTACGGATTCTGGGTCCAGATGCTCCAAGGCCTTGCCGGAGCGCAAGGCGCTTGAGCGATACGCCGCTCACCGATGCCGTTCGCAGGTACCGGGACTCGGTCAGGGCACGCCTGCATGTGCCCGCCCACGGAGGGGGACCGGGCAGTCCGTGGCTCGATGCACTGTTTCCGGGCCTTGCAGGCTGGGACGTTACGGAGCAGCCGGAACTAGACGACCTCTCGCATCCTGACGGCCCACTCGCCGCGGCGCAGGATGCCGCCGCGCAGCTGTACGGTGCAGCGCAGGCGCATTATCTGACCGGCGGAGCGACGCAGGGCGTCCACGCAGCGGTGCTTGCGAGCCTGCTCCACGGCGGTGCGCTGCTAGCGGCGCGCGACAGCCATCGCAGCCTGCTCGGAGCGGCCCTGCTCGCGAATGCCGACGTCGTGCTTGTCTCGCCGGAGCGCGATCCGCATTTTGGCGTCTCCCTTGGCCCATCGGCAAAATCGGTCGGTCAGGCCCTTGCCGAGCACCCCGACATCCGGGCCGTGCTGGTGCCGTACCCGACCTACCTGGGCATCGCGCCGGATCTCGGGGCGATCGCCCGCGAGGCACATGCCCACGGCGTCCTGACGATCGCGGACGCCGCGCACGGGGCCCACTTCGGGTGGCATCCCGCCCTCCCGCAGGCGCCGCTGGCCGCGGGAGCCGACATTGTTGTGGCAGGCATGCACAAATCCGGCGGTTCCCTGACGCAGACCGCCATCCTGCTCGCGGGAGACGGGGCCCTGGGAATGAGCGACGATCTGGCGCTTGCGCTGCGGCTGATCGGTACGTCCAGCCCCTCCTACATCCTGATGACTTCCCTCGAGCAGGCAGTCGCCCAGGCTGCCCGCGACCCCGGTTATCTGCTGGATTCCGCAATCGCGGCGGCACAGCGCGTTGAGTCCGCAGCCCGCGTCATGACGGGTCTCCCGCAGGATCCCTTGCGGGTGGCGCTGCAGTTTGATCGCCCGGATCTGGCGAGTGACTTCTGCGGCAGGCTTGCCCAAAACGCGTTGCGCGGCGAATATTTTGAAGAGGGGCTCGCGCTCTTCATCGTTCCGTTCGGCCCGCCGCGGCATATAGACCTGCTCACGAAGGCGGCGCGTGATCTCTCCCGCCCGCGACCGGCGGAGCCAGGGCCTGTGCTCCCTCTCGAGCGCATTGCGCCTGCCCGCGCCCTGCGAGCGCGGCGTACAAGGCGCATACTGCAGGAGGCGGTCGGCTGCACTGCGGCAGACGTCGTGTCAGTCGTGCCACCGGGAATTCCCGCCCTGTGGCCAGGGGAGCGGATCTCGCAGGCGGCGGTGGAGACGCTCCAGAGGGCCCTTTCGCAGGGCCGCAGGGTGATGGGGATCGATCAGCAATGGCTTTGGGTGGTGTCGGAGTGAGAGGACTGTACATCGCGCTGGAAGGTGCCGATCGCGTCGGGAAGTCGACCCAGGTGCAAAAACTTGTGAAGCGCCTCAAGACGCTCGAGCTGCAGGTCGTCGAGACCCAGGAGCCGGGCGGCACTCCCCTCGGCGTGGAGATCCGCAGGCTTGTCCTGCAGGAGGGAACTGGCTCGCCCCTCGCCGAACTTTTTCTCTTCCTGGCGGATCGGGCAGAGCACCAGCACCGCGTGCTGGAGCCCGCACTAAAACGCGGCGCCGTAGTCGTTTCGGACCGCAGCGCATACTCTACCGTCGCCTACCAGGGTATTCTGGGCGGGATGGGAGCAGAGCGGGTGCTGCAGCTGCATGACGAGCACGGGCTTTTGATCCCGGACCTCGCCGTTGTGCTGGACATGCCGGAGGACGCCGAGCGCTGGGAGGACCGGGCCATGGACGCGGTCGAGAGCCGCACCCCCCAGGAGGAGCTGCGCAGGGCCTACCGGGAAATCGCACGGCGGTGGCCCGACCGCGTGCGTCTCATCGACGCGGACGGCTCTGCGCGCGACGTAGCCCAGGAGATCTGGCAGGAAGTATGGCAGACCGTCGTCACATGGAGGGAGGGTCGCGGATGAAACTGGTCGTCGCGATCGTGCAAGACAAGGACGCTGGACGCATCCTGCAGGCACTGGTCAAGAAGGACTTCCGCGCTACGCGCCTCGCGAGCACGGGCGGCTTCCTGCGGGAAGGCAACACAACCCTGCTGGTCGGAGTCGAGGAGGATCAGGTGGAGGAAGTCGTCGCCCTGATCGGCGAGCTCGGCTGCTCTCGCGAGAAGCTCGTCACCCCCTTGTCGGCCGTCGGCGGGCCGATGGATTCCTACGTGCCGTATCCGGTTGAGGTCACGGTCGGAGGGGCCACGATCTTCGTCCTGCCTGTCGAGCAGTACCACCGCTTCTAGATGAGTCACGCCAGGCTGGTCATCGGACCTCCCGGACCGGAGCGCCGTTTGGCGGCACGCCGCAGCGCCGCGGAGCTGATCGGCGCGATCGGCGACCGCGAGGACTTGGTGCTCGAGGGCCGTCACGCCGACGTGATGGAACTCTTGGACCCCTTGCGCATCGAGCACGTGCGCGAGGTCACGTCTGGTCTTGCGCGTCCGCCGCTGCTCGGCGGCGGACGCGCAGTCCTTTTCGGGGAACTGACGGGCGCCACGCGCGAAGCGCAGAACGCCCTCTTGCGGATCGTTGAGGAGCCGCCTGAAGGTCTCGCGTACGTCGGCGAGGCTGCGCGCACGTCGGACCTTGTGCCGACACTGCTGTCGCGCTTTGCGGTGGAGCGCCTGCCCCGCATTTCCCACGGGGAAGTTGTGCGGATCCTGGTGCAGGAGCACCAGGACGTGGATATGGATATTGCCGGCGCAGCCGCGCGCTTTGGACAGGGCTATCTGGACCCCGCACGTGACGCCATGGCCGCGCTCCTTGTGCTTGCCGAGAAGCTGCCCGCGGACGACGGATCGCCAGATTGGTTCGTGCGTGCGGCAGAGTCGGTTGAATCATCGGGGCAAACGTGGCTAAATGGGCTTGCCGGAACATTTGCCGCCCGGTATGAGGCCACTGCCGACGGGCGTTTCCTGTCCGCCTGGCAAAGGGTCGAGGAAGCGCGGTCAGCTCTTTTACGCCATGCCAATCCCCGCCTCGCGGCGGAAGTCCTTTTTGTTCAACTTTCGGATCTGGGGGTGCTGCGCCATGGCGCAGGCGGTTGGCATACGGTTTCGCAGCGCCGGGAAGGTGTTTGACTTCGATCCGGCGGGCAACGAACTGCAGTACGGAGCCAGGGTTGTCGTTTCTACCGTGCACGGCCAAGAGCTGGGCTGGGTCGCGCGCGAGGAGAGGGAGGTCGAGCCCGAGGCGCCGCTGCGGCCAGTGGTGCGCGAGGCCGACTACGCGGACCTCGAGGAACATGCGAGGATGCGCGACAAGGCCGCCCAGGCATTCGACCTCGCCCTTGATGTGATCGATCATCTCGATATCGACATGGACCTTGTGGAAGCGGAATACACCCTCGACGGCAACCATCTTACCTTCTACTTCACCGCGGACGGGCGAGTGGACTTCCGGGAGCTTGTCCGAGAGCTCAACAGCCGCTTCCCAAGCAGGGTGGAACTGCGCCAGATCGGCGTTCGGGACGAGGCCAAAATTCTTGGCGGTCTGGGGATGTGCGGCCGGCCGATGTGCTGCAGTACCTTTCTGACTGAGTTCCAGTCCGTATCGATTCGCATGGCGAAAGACCAGGGGATCTCTCTGAACCCTTCACGCATCACGGGCAACTGCGGCCGCCTGCTCTGCTGCCTGCGCTTCGAGCAGCCGATGGAGACCAAGGCGGTCGTTGCGGGTGAGCACTGACGCTGGACACCACGTATATCTGCTGCGGTGCGGCGACGGCACGCTGTACTGCGGCTACACGACGGACCTGCAGGCGCGCCTCGCCGAGCATCGCGCCGGACGTGGCGCCCGCTACACACGAGGCAGGGGCCCGCTCGAGCTCGTATACTCTGAGGACTTTTTGGACCGTTCCTCCGCCCTGCGGCGGGAGGCGGAACTGAAGCGCCACTCCAGGGAGCGCAAGCTGCGCCTGATCGCCGATGGCAGGTAAGCTCTTCATCGTCCCGACGCCGATCGGGAACCTCGGAGACATCACTCTGCGGGCCATCGAGGCGCTGCGCGGGGCCGATGTCGTGTTCTGCGAAGACACGCGGCGCAGCGGCCTGCTGCTGCGCCACCTGGGCCTGCGAAAACCGCTGCGCGCCCTCTTTCTCGGCAACGAGCGGGAACGCAGCGAGGAAGCGCTGGACATGCTAAAGGCCGGCCAGACCATCGCCCTCATCTCGGACGCCGGCACACCGGCCATCTCCGACCCCGGGGCCGGCCTGATCGCCGACGCCATCGCCGCCGGCATCGAGATCGAGGTGCTGCCCGGCCCGCAAGCCATCCTGCCGGCACTCCTCCTTTCCGGCCTGCCGCCGGCCCCCTTCTGCTTCGCAGGCTTTCTGCCGCGGCGCGGCGGCGCGCGGCGCGCGGCACTCGCAGAACTCGCGGCGATTCCGTGGACGCTGGTGCTGTACGAGGCTCCGCACCGTCTCAAGGAACTGCTGGCCGACGCCGCCGACTGCCTGGGCGACCGCCCTGCCGCCGTGGTTCGGGAAATCTCGAAGCTCCACGAAGAGACGCTCCGCGGATCGCTCCGCAGCCTGCGCGACGCGGTCGCAGAGAGGGAACTGCGCGGGGAGATCGCGGTCGTGATCGGCGGCCGGGGGGCTGAGCACGACCCCCCGCCGGATCTTGCGGCGTTCGTTGCCGACAGCCTCGCGAGAGGGCTCACGCCCAAGGACATCGCAAGTGCGGCAAGTGTCCGCGGACTGCGCCATCGGGACGCCTACAATGAGGCCCTTCGCCAAGCCAAACTGGGACGTTAGGAGATCCTTCCAGGCGTTGACTGCCCAAGAGGGATTTGGTACTATGCCGTCGTAAAGTGCTGAAGAACCCACGATGGGAGGGACTTAGAATTGCTGAAATCGACAGGAATCGTGCGCAAGGTCGATGATCTGGGCCGGGTCGTATTGCCAATCGAACTCCGTCGCACACTGGATATAGCGGAGAAGGATTCTCTCGAGATTTACGTGGACGGCGAGAAGATCGTGCTGCGCAAGTATGAGCCTGCATGCGTGTTCTGCGGCAACGCTGAGGGCGTCCACAACTTCCGCGGCAAGAACATCTGCACAGAGTGCGCCGCAGATATCGGAGCTGCGCGCAACATCGTTTGAACGTCGGACGGACTCTCCCATCCGGCGATTTGTTTGGCGGTGGCGCTTCGCTAAGTAAAAGCGTAGCCTAGAACTTGTAAAGCCGCCGCCCGCGCAAAGCGGGCGGCTTTGTTGCTGTGTCGCAGCAATTTCTACGGGTCCGAGGCATACGGTGGGCCGTGCGTATCTATCGTCTGCCGCGCTGGGCTTGGCAGTGGACGAGCCCGCGGATGGCCAGGATCTTTGCGGGGTATCTGCTCCTGTGGCTGTTCGCGATGGCGATCGCCTACAGCCTCACACACGGGATCGGCACGCAGCTCGCTGTGGACGAGCAGCAGGCTGCGCGCCGGTACGGCGTGCAGCCTGCGCTGGTTATGGCGGTCGTTCACGCGGAGAGTGGCGGGAACCCCTATGCTGTCAGCAACAAAGGGGCACTGGGGCTTATGCAGGCGACCGCGGACAAGTTTCGCCCGGGGCAGGACCCGTTTTCACCGGTCACCAACCTCGATGTCGGCACACGCTATCTCGCCGCGATGCTGAAGGAGTTCCACGGCGACCTGCGGCTGGCGCTGGCGGCCTACAATGCCGGTCCCGGGGCAGTGCACAGGTATGGCGGCATTCCTCCATACCCGGAGACGCAGGCCTACGTCAGAGAGGTCCTCCGCTTCTACCGCAAACTGCTCCGTCAAGGCGATTGAAGTACCCGCCAAAGTGCCAGTCGGTCTGTCCCGTCGACAGTCAGGGAGGTTTCGGACGAAAAGGAGCGCCCCCCGAGACGATACCTGGCCGTCAAGGTGTAGGAGCCGTCCGTGGGCGCAGTTTCCGTCCAGGGGATCCAGATCGTCGTCTGCCAGGCGCCATTATGAAACGCCCAGGTTCC
>JAKAPV010000128.1 GCA_021806845.1 Bacillota bacterium
CCGTGGTGAGGTGCTTTCGCATCAGCCGCTCAATGTCGGCCACCTCGCGGCCCACTATGCGCTGCACCGCGTCCCGGAACATCGGCAGGTGCGCCCTTGCAAGGCGCCTCCGGTGTTCCGCCGTGCGATCCTCCTGCTGGGCCCGCGCGCTACGGAGGCTGTTCTGCTGATCGCCGGCCTGCGGGTCCTTCGGGTCGCCCTGGTTCGGGTCGTCGCCCGGCGCCGGTTCGCTGCCGCTCCCTTTGCCCTGTTGCACCTTCCCAGCGTCTTCGGCCGGCACCATGTTGAGCGGCACATAGTAGGTGTCGCCCTCTGAGTCGGTGCGCGGGTTCAAGTTCTCCATCTCGCGGATGTCATTCGGCGACAGCCAGCCTCGGTCGAAGCCGGCGTCGTAAAATGCCGCTCGGGCCGCGGCGTCACCGCGCAGGAGGCCGTTCACCAGGTGCTCAACGAAGATGGTTTTGCGCTCACTGGGCAGCAGCAACTGCAACTCGATCTGCTGCTCAATGCGCTGCAGCCACGGCATGAGGCTGTTGGTGACGAAGTCCAGGGACTGCTGCTCGATGTTGGAGAAGGTCGCCTGGCTTAGGTCGCCCAGCATGTGCGGCGGGATGCGGTAGATACGCGCGATCTCCTGCAACTGGAACTTGCGCGTCTCGAGGAACTGCGAATCGCCGGGCGGGATCCCGATCGCGGTCCACTTCATCCCCTCTTCGAGGATGGCAGTGCTATTCGCGTTGCCGGGTCCCCGGTGCTGGCCGTTCCAGCTGTCCTTGAGGCGCCGGTGCGCCTCGTCGGTAAGGTGATTCGGGTGCTCGAGCACGCCGCTCGGGTGTGCGCCGTTGCCGAACCATTCCGCGCCGAACTGCTCTGCCGCCATCCCGAGGCCGATGGCCTGCTTCGCCAGGTGGATCGGCGAGTAGCCGATCAGGCCGTCAAACGCGAGTCCGCGAATGTGCAGGATCTCCGTCTGGTCGAACTCCTCGGTGCCGCCGTCCTTGATCTCGTAGTCGTAGGCCAGGCGGTTCGTGCCCTTGATCCGCTTCGGCTTCATCCTGTCGGGCCGCAGTGGCCAGAGTTCCACCGGTCGGCCGCCGGCGGTGATGATCTGCGCGTAGGAGTTCCCCCACAGCAGCAGGTGCGCCATCTGCGTCTCCCGGAACTGCATCGCAGTCATCTCGGGGTTCGGCGCGTCGTGCAGCAGCGAGTACAGCGGGTGCCCGACTACGCGCGTCTTCCCCCGCGGCTCGATGCGCTGGTAGGTGATCAGCGGCAGGCTGGCGACGGACTCCGCGAGCACCCGCACGGCGGCAAAGACCGCCGGGAAGGTCATCGCGTTGTTCTCGTTCACCACTACCCCGCTGTGCGTCGGGATGCCGCCGCCGAACAGCTCGACAAGCCAGCGCGGCGCGTCGGAGCCCGAACTCTGGTTGAGGCGCTGGCGCCGCTCCAAGAGCCCCCGCACGATGCCCACCGGCGTCACCTCCTCACCTGCTGCCGCCGCGGATTCCGAGCCAGAACAGGACTGTGCCGACGACGATGAGCGCCGCCGGCGGCGAGAGCATCCAGATCCCCACGGCCGCGACCGCCAGGCCGCCGAACGTGAAGACGTCAACCTGGTCGATCTTCTTCATGCTGCACCTCAGATCTCTAGGACACCGCGGCTCTCGTAGACGCTGGGCTTCTGCTCCTCGTGGCGCATCGCGCGGCCGAGCGCCATGATCAGGGCCGCGATGCCGTCGATCTTCTCCCGCGACTTCTGCTTGTTGGGCTTGAGGTTGCCTGCCGGGTCCTGGTCGACAACCAGGTTGTCCGCCATCCACCGGAGCACCGGATTGCCGCCATGCTGCAGCCGGCCGGCGAGCACCAGGCGCGCGAGCTCCTTCGTCGGCTCGCTCATGTCCCGGAAGCCCTGGCCGAACGGCACGACCGTAAAGCCGGCGCCTTGCAGCTGCTGGCTGATCTGCGTCGCTCCCCAGCGGTCGTAGGCGACCTCGCGGATGTCGTACTCCTTGCCGAGTCGCTCGATCGTCGCCTCGATGTGGCCGTAGTCGATGACGTTGCCCGGCGTCGCATGGACGAAGCCCTCGCGCACCCAGGCGTCGTACGGCACCCGGTCCTTGCGGGCCCGCTCGAGCATGTTCTCCTCGGGGATCCAGAACTGCGGTAGCACTTCCCAGTTGCCTTCCGGGTTTTCGGGCGAAAAGACGAGCACGCAGGCCGCGATGTCAGTCGACGTTGCAAGGTCGAGGCCGGCGAAGCAGCGTCGGCCGGCGAGCTTCTCCGGAACGATCAGGCCGGCGGAAGCATCCCACACGCCGAGGTCCAGCCAGCGCGAGTCCTGCTGGGTCCACTGGTCCAAATAGAGGCGCCGGAAGGTGTTCTGGAGCGCCGGCACCTGCTGCGCCTTGCGGCACGCCGCGCGCATCTCGTCGAGGTTGCGGAAGTCGCCGAGCGCTGGATTTGCGTGCCGCCACACCTCCTCCGATGTCCAGTCCGCTTCGTCCGGGGCCCCGATCACGTAGCCGAGAAACGTCGGGTCGTCGACGATGCCCTTCGAGACCCTCTCCGCGTACTCGTGCTGCTCCCAGCAGATCGAGTTCCGGTCGTAGCCGGCCGTGGAGATCGCGAAGGTCAGCGGCTGGTCGCGCGCGCCGGTCGACGTCGTGAGGACGTCCCACAGTTCACGGGTGCGCTGCGTGTGCAGCTCGTCGAAGATGATCGCCGACGCGTTGAAGCCGTGGCTGCCGGCGGCGTCGGCGGCGATCGCCGTGTAGAACGAGTCGCTCGCCTTGTGGACGATGCGCTTTCGGCTGTCGACGACCTCGAGGTGCTTCGACAGGATCGGCGAGCGCCGGACCATCGCCGCGGCGACGCGGAAGACGATGCCGGCCTGCTCGCGGTCGTATGCGGCGCCGTAGACCTCGGCGCCCTCCTCGCCGTCGGCCATGAGCAGGTAGAGGGCGATGCCAGCGGCGAGCTCAGACTTGCCGTTCTTTCTCGGCACCTCGATGTACGCCGTGCGGTACTGGCGCAGACCGTCCTCGTTGACCGTACCGAAGAGCGGCCGAATGATGTCGTCGCGCTGCCACTCGGCCAGTTGGAACGGTACGCCGGCCCACCGGCCCTTGGTGTGTACGAGCAGGCGTTCGAAAAAGTGTTCGGCTCGGCCTGCGGCCTCATCGGAGAAGGGCATCTAGGTCGGCCCCCTCGTCGGGGCCCGGCACCTCTATCCCGGTCCGCGCCGCCGGCGTCAGGCCGAACTGCGCGGCGAAGACCTTCAGCTGTGCCGCGGCCTCGCGCGCCACCTTGATCGCCGGGTGTGGCATGAGGTTCGCCGCGCCCGCCTGGTTGACGTACTCGAGCATGATCGTCTTGTTGGCGCGGACGTAGGCCCGCAGCTCCCGCCGGGCCCGGACGAACGTCGCCCAGGTCTCGCAGTAGGCCGTGAGCGCGGCGCCGTCGAGCGCGGTCAGCAGTCCGAGCCGCTCGAGCTCCGGAGCGATCCGCTTCCACTCGCGCTTTGCCTCGGGGTCGAGCCACGTCGGCCGGGCCGGTGCGACGGGTCTCGGCTTCGGCTCGTTCTGCGGCAGCGCCCGCTGGCCGGGATTGCCGCGGAGGACCCGCAGATTCGTCGGTGTCGGTGCCGGTCCGCGCTTGCCCACGCGCTCACCCCCCTTGGCAAAAACCCGCAGACGTTAGACCGAAGCCGCCCGCCCGGTCACGCGCGCGGCGCCGCCAGCGATTTCGACCGCCCCCGCCATCGCTGCCCGCTAGACGCCGATTCGCGGCTGTGGCAGGCGTGACAGAGCGGCTCGAGATTCAAACGATGCACGTTGCGGGTGTCGCCGTCTACGTGGTGCACGTCGGTGGCTGGCACGACGTGACCTGCGGCTGCACATCGTCTGCACAGCGGTTCCTCTCGCAGAACCGCAGCACGTATGCGGCGCCACCGAGATCCATAGCCGCGCTCGGCTGACGTACCTCGCTGCTCGTCGTGCCGCCTGCGGTCCGCTGCCGCGTGTGCGGTGCAGTACCGCTCGTGCGTCAGTGCTGGACAGCCAGATGCTGCACATGGATGCGCTGGTCGGTGTGGCATTGCCTGCACACTCCCATGAAAAAGGACGCCGCAGGTGAGTGCAGCGTCGCTGCGCTGATTATACACAACTTGCCTCTTGACACCGCCAAAAAGGTGACAAAAGACCGCCAAAAAGGTGACAAAAAAGTGACAACTTTTGGGGTGCAGGAGAGCCCCGCAGGGCACTCCTGGCGCGCCTTGCAGGGCTCGAGGGGGTTGTCGAGTTTCTGAATCGGGTCACTCGTTTCGCTCGTTCATCGGCAGACGTCGCTGCGCATCGCGGATATCGACGTAGATCCGCAGAACGTCCGTACGCCACCTGAGCACGTTGCGCTCGCTCGTGTGGAGCAGCGTCGCGACATCTGCCCACTGGCGGCTCTCGAAGTAGCGAAGCCTGACAAGTCTCCGCTGCCAGCGGCCCAGTCGATGCATGAGGCGGTCGACAGCGGCGATGGTGCGCAGGGCGTCTTCCCACTTGATCACGTGGCGCTCGAGCGGTGACGACGGCTCGTTGCTGTGCGGACGCCACCAGATGATGCTGCCGGGCGTGCCAGGGTCGTGAGCTTCGACCTTGTCTTTTAGCGTCCGGTAGTCGTATAGGTCGCGCTCCGCTTCCTCAAGCGACACCGGCTCGAAGACGTCCACTGTGGCGATCACCTCCCGGCGTTGTGGATGTCCTGCGGCCAGCGCTCGTCTACTTGCTCACGTGTCGGCGGCTCGTCGCCTTCCCAGTACACGATTTCTCCACTGACGAGCATGACCGGCCAGACCTTGCGCACGCCTTCCCGTTGTTCGTCCATCACGCGTGCCCTCCCGGGTCGATGCCCCAGCGGTTCGCGTCGGGGGCCTTCCGCGCGGCACTCAGATACAGGTCGATGTGCTGCTCGTGATTGCCCGACGCGGCGTCGTGCGCCTCGACGATGCTACGGGCGTCTCGCAGGATCGGCCATGTGTCGGCGTTGGGAATCGTGTCGCGCCGCGATGGGAACGTGTCTCGCCCTCCTCTACTTCGCCGATGAGCGTTTGCCCCCATTCACGGTGGGCTTCAGCCTCCCGAAGAACTGCCCGCCCATATCGCGCTTCCGCACACACCCGCTCCTCTGCGGCGGTCTGCGGGAGGGCGAGGGCGGCTTCTGCCTGCCTTACGGAACTTTCAAGCCGCGCATTCGCCGCGTCGCAGTCCTCGTCTGGCCCTTTGCCGAGTACACAGCGTGGGCAATTGTTGTGGTGTTCCCAGTAGGCGGTTTCTGCGTCCAGCCTCTCGCGAAGCGCCTCCCGCATCTGTGCCACCTGCGCGGCAAGGGTGACGTTATCGGCAATCAACGTCCCGACCGTCGTCTCCTCCACGCGCTTGCCCCAGTAGGACTCCAGCGCCTCGCCAAGCGCGTAGATGGCCAACTCCAGTCGCTGTCCCTCGTCAGCCACGGCGCATACCGTTGCGGCGGCGTCCATGATGTCCTCCAGCTTCTTGACCGCATCAGAACGCGAGTCGTGCGCAACCGCCTTGAGTTCGGTCAGCAGGTCGCTGACCTCTTCCGCGTCGCAGAGTTCGTTGAGCGCTTCCCACGCGCGGCCTACTGCTACGCAGGCTTGCGTCTCGCGCGCCGCGAGGGCATCACGCTCGGCAGTGCGCAGGGCCAGCAGTTCGAGAGGCGTCTCTCGGGTGGTCGCCACCTGCGCCGCGAGGACGTCACGCTCGTCCTCAGCATCGACCAGATGCGTATGCAAACCGGCGCTGCGCGCGATGGCTACATCCAACTCGCGTTGCATCCGGTCACGCTCGGCGCGGAGGACGGATTCGCGAGCGGCGACGTTCGCCAGAACCTCTTCTGCGGCGTCGTGCGCTGCTTGCGCCGCGCAGTCGATGACCCACTGAACGAGGTTGTCTTGACGCTCGTTCTCCTCGTCCGTCGCGTCCTCGCCGACAACGTACGGCATCGCGTCGTCGTCGTAGATGTCAGATTCCTGCACGCGCTGGCGGATCTCCCGCGCCAGCGCCTCCGCGTCGCCCGCGTCAGGTGCGGTCGCGTCTGCGGGCTCGTACGTCGCCGCGAAGACGTCGGGCTTGCAGGGGTAGAACTCGCCGCGCACGCCCTTGATGACCCAGTCGCCAGTGCTGGCGAGCAGTATCCCCTCCAGCGTGTGGATAAGCAATCCGCGACCCCTCGCCTCGCGCTGCACCATCGGCGCTTCGCCTCCGTGCAACGCGATCCAGAGCCCGACATCGTCAATCGACGTCTCGGTCAGTTGCATGGCCTCGATCGTCACTGGACGCTTGCGGTACTGTCCGACGTCGCTCACTACCCCACTCCCTTTCGCTTGCGTCCGTGTCTCACTCGGTTGCGGATCTTCCTGACCGCGTCGTACGCCTCTGTCGTCTCCTTGCGCAGGTCGCCGATCGGCTCGCGTCCTACCTCACTCCACAGCAGTTCCAGCGCGGCGAGGTAGGCGGCTTTCGTGTCGTCGGTCACTTGCTTTGTGCGATCTCGAGGCTGCGCTCCAGGTCCTTGATCTCCTGGCGCTGCTCCTCGTCGTGCTCCTCGATCGCGTTGATCGCCTGCTCGAGCTGTGTAGTCGTCCTAGGCGCGATCAGTCTGTCAATCTGCCGCAGGTACGCGATTGCCTCGTCGAAGTCCATCGTTCAACTCGCCTCCTCACCGATCGCTGAAACCGTGATGTCAATGCCGCTACGTCGCTTGCGAATGCCGCCATACGCGATCTGCAGTTCGATGTGCTCGAAGTCGTCGTCTGTCAGTAGGCCGCCATGCACCATCCCGTCGAGCAATCCCTTGAGGCAGGCCGCATGGTTGTCCGGGTCGCGCCGGCGCCGCTCCGAAAACCAGAACTCGGCGCGCACCGTCGCGTGGTTGAATCGCCGACCGTCCCATTCGCCCGAGCGACGCATCTGGATCAGTTGCCACTGCACGACGTGCTGCCACTCTTTCTTGTCCTCGGCGTTCTGCCAGCGGCTGTTGCGCGTCGTGTCGTTGCCGCTGGGCGGGATGCCGACGACGCTAATCAGCACTTGCCGGGGCATCGTCGACCACCGCATCGTCGGGAATGTCGTCGTCGCCGTAGGGGCCATCGGGGATCTCGTCCAGGTCTACTTCGTCGCTCTGTGGCGGCAGTGGATCCGCCGCGGCCGCCTCCGGATCGATCTGCGCGCGGTACCAGCCGGCGAGGTTGTGCTGTCCTTTGCCCTGCGCGATCAGCGGCCACTCGAAGATGATCCGGAGGAGCACCTCGGGATCTCCTTGCTCGAGGAATGCCTTGGCGACCTGGATGCGCTTGCTGGGCAGATAACCGCCGATGTCGACCTGAAAGGCGAGGCCATCGAGGTACTTCTGGCGGTCCGCACGCGGTACGTAGTTGGGGCCGGTGCCGACGTCGCACGAGGTGAAGACCCACGCCGCCAGGTACGCGAGATCCGCGGGCTGCAGGATCATCGCGATGCCCTCGCTGTACATGCGTGCGATCTCACCTTCGGCCCACGCCGACAGCTGCTCGTTCTCCGTCGTCATGTGCGCGATCGCGGCCTTGGTCTGCTCCTTCTTCGCCGCGCGCTCGACGCGGTTGAACTGCTTCACGTCGATGCAGATCAGGCGCGTGTGCTCGTTGTCGTGCGGCCCTTTGCCCTGGCGCAAGCACGCGCACTGCGAGTGGTCGCCGATGCAGTCGTGGATGCGGCTCCCGTCGTAAGGCGATGTCACGTTGTGGTACCGGGCATCGGTGCCGTAGCCGCTCCACCCGAGCGCCTTGAGGTCGAGCACGCCATCATCGGCGTCGGCCTTCGCCTGCGCCTTCTCGATCTGCTTGCGGTTCTTCTCGTCGAGCTTGACGCGTGCGACGCCCTCCACCCTGGCGTACTGCTGCGGGTCGACACAGACGACGCACTCGCTCGAGTACTGGGGCTTGATGCGACGCCGGCAGGGGCAGTCCTTGTGCGCGTCCTGGTTGCACGTCTGTTCGCGGCTGCCGTACGCGTAGCCCGACCACTGCACGGCCGGGCAACTGTGGATCAGCGTGTCGTCCAGGATCTGCGGCGCACGCTCCTGCGTCGCTCGCTGCTCGATCAGCACCGCAGCGGCCTTGGCCGCGACGTCCGGACTGCCGGCGAGGTCCACGAGGCTGAGCGCGACGCTGGCACTGAGGTTTTTGCGCGAAATCTCCTGCTGCACCGTGTCCGGCAAGCGCAGGAGACGCCGGCGGTTGCTGATGTGCGCCTCGGAGACGCCGAGCTCCTTGGCGATCTGTGCCTGGCGCATAGATCGG
>JAKAPV010000129.1:0-4623 GCA_021806845.1 Bacillota bacterium
TCTTGAAGCGCATCCCGTCACCTGCCAGGTGAAGTTTCCTACACCCGCATATTCGACGTTAGCGCCTCCAATCTCCTCCGCCCGTTGTCATACGCTGATTAGCTTATCTTAAGATCACGGATTCAGGAGGCTGTCCGCTTTCCAGATTCAAGCGTAGTACGCACAGTCACAATAGGGCCGTTTAGCGTGGCAGAGAGAACATCTTCAAGTTCTGGCACCATAGTGATAGGCACGTCTGGTGCCAGTTCATATCAACTACCGACGCTCCGGCAAGCGACAGTCCGGCTGCGCGGACTCACAATACGTATTATGGGGCGCGGCGTTTCGTTTGCACTTCTGCGCCAGTTTGTTCTCGGCTTCGCTTCTGAGCCGCGGGGAAAGGAGGTCCATTGGGTACGCCTCAGGAAGCCGGCTCCCCCCTGCAGCCTGATCGCCAGCCGACCGACGTGCACGCCGATCTGCGGCACCAGGGCCGAAAGAGCGGGCGCGGAAGCGTAGATCCGTGGAACTGTGGACGGACTGGTTTGACGGCATTGAGCACGGAATCGGCGGTCCTCTTGCACGGTTTCATGGACTGCGGTACGACGGATGATGCAAGATTGGCGAGGGGAAGGAAGAGTGTGCCAAGGCACATATCCTGCATCCGACTACGCGCGGAGAGTGATGTCATACGGTCTGGTTCGTCTCGCTGACTTCATTGTTGATCGTGATGGCGTTTGCGGCACATGTCATGATCCCGCGGCTGCTCGAGCGACGGCTGAACGGCGTATACTCGCATCCGCCCTACACCTCATCCCCTAATGCCGCCCGGCTGCACGGCCGCCTCTTCGTCGCCGACATGCACGCCGACTCCCTTCTGTTCGGCAGGGACCTCCTGGGCAGGGGAACCTCGGGCCACGTGGATATTCCCCGCCTCATCGAGGGCAACGTCGGCCTTCAGGTGCTCACCGTCGTCACGCTGGCCAACGCCACGATGAACGTCGACCGGAACCGCCGGAAGGACAGCATCACCCTGCTCGCCGTCGTGGCGGCATGGCCGCCGAAGACGTGGGGCAGCCTCATGGAGCGCGCACTCCACCAAGCCCGACGGTTTGAGGCCACGGCGGTCCGCTCACAGGGACTGTTCTCGGCTATCCGCAGCCGCTCCGAAATGGACCGCTACCTTGAGCGCCGGAGCCAAGTTCAGGGGATCACCGCCGGCATCCTGGGGCTTGAGGGCGCGCATGCGCTCGAAGGCAGGCTCGAAAACCTCGACGTGCTGTACGGAGCCGGATTCCGCCTGATTGGCCTCACGCACTTCTTCGACAATGAGGTCGGTGGTTCCGCGCATGGGGAAGACCAGGGCGGCCTCACCGAATTCGGCCGCACGGTGGTGCGCCGGATGGAGGAGCTCAGCATGACGGTTGACCTCGCGCACGCATCGGCGCAGCTGATGGACGACGTGCTGGAAGTCGCCGCGCGTCCCGTCGTGGTGTCGCACACCGGGGTGAGGGGAACGGCGGACAACAACCGCAACCTCACAGACGAGCAGATCCGTCGTGTGGCCCAGGCGGGCGGAGTGATCGGGATCGGTTTCTGGCGTACTGCGACCGGCGGGGACGACAGGCAGGCCATAGCCCGCGCGATCCGCTACGCCGTTGATCTGGTCGGCCCGGACCACGTGGGGCTCGGTTCGGATTTTGACGGCAGCGTCACTGAGCCCTTCGATGCCACCGGCCTTGCACAGATCACGGAGGCGCTCATGGCGGGCGGGATGTCCGACGCTGAGATCGGGCAGGTGATGGGCGGCAACGTGCTGCGCGTGCTCAGGGGAAACCTGCCGGCGGAGTGAGGCCCATTCTCCCGCTTCGCCGTACGGGGGCAGCGGTCAGACGGGCTTCTCGCACTGGAGGGCAGGGTGTTGCCCTCGCCATTCCTGAAGAATGCCATTCAGGCGGAGACGCTGCCGAGATCCCCCACGTGATGCGGCTGGTTGAGAACTGCACGCCGCGTAGCGACGAGCTCCGCGAACGCCCGGTCGATGTCCTCGGAATCGAGACAGAGGATGGAACCTGGATGGTCGAACTCGACTCCCTCCGCGCGCTCGACCAGCAGGCGGACATCGTCGCACTGGAAGATTGCGAGGTGGGAGTGTCGCGTCTAAGCGAGCATCTTCACCATTGTGTAATAGGTGCTGCCCGGCGGATAGTCCTGGATCTCACCGACAACCCGGTACCCACACCGTTCATAAAACCCGCGAGCCTGGAACGAGAAGGTGGTCAGCAGAGCCCTCGCGGCACCCATCTCTACGGCTGCCTTCTCCGCCTGGACAAGCAGCGATTTCCCGAGTCCATGCCCCCTTGCATCGTCCCTGAGCCAAAAGTCGTTGATCTCCATCCACTCCCAGTAGACCTCCGCACTGATGCCGCCGATCCACTGGCCCGCCTCGTCCGCCACAATGATGTTGATATAATGAACCGCGCCAGCCTCCCGGATCTGCCGGTGGTGGACCGAATGCGCGTTGTTGAACTCCCGGATCATCCTCTTCAGGAACTGCGAGAATTCGCTGTCCTGCTCCAACAGAACGCGGACCGAATAAGCCAAGGAGGCACCTCCGTTTCATGCCTGGCGCTCTGCTTGCATTCGGCGCCATTGCCCGGAAGTACCTCCGCGAATGCTTTCAGTTGGTCCGTCCGGTCCGTTACTGAACGCGGTGGAGGGTGACGCCTATCTTCATCTTGACCTGCTCCTTGGTGGCGGGCTGGGACCCGGAGGCCGGCAGCGTGGCGGAGCCCGAGAAGGACTCCTGCATGCTGAGCCGGTCCAAGAGATGGGTCGTCGGCAGGAGGTAGACGAGCCCCGACATGGTCTCCTTCCCGGTCAAGGAGGCGCTGCTCAGCTTGGCGGTGGCCTCGACCCTGATCTTCGGGTCGCCGTTGGACAAGCCCTCGTAGGTGTACGTGACAGGGATTCGGATCGTCAGTCCGCCGGACGTGACCGACTGGGTGACCTTCCACGTCTGGCCGGGCTTCACAGGATGCTTGGGCAGCGCGGGGAGGAGGGACGACTCCACCGACTGGAGCGTCGATCCGATCTGCTGCGTAGTCGCGGTCTTCGGAGAGACCTGCACGCTCAGCACGTGACCGTAGTCGTCTGCGACGAACATCGCGGTGACGCCGTTCAAGGCGGCTTCTGGCTGGGGCGCGAGTCCGTCGATCTGGGTGGTCCAGTTCCGGTAGGTGGCCGCGATCTTGTGATTTCCGCCGGACGACGGAGAAATCACCTCCGCAACGTCGCCTTTCGTGGCAACCGTCACAGTCTGGGCATTCGCCGCGGTGGAATTCATCGTCTCAACGATATTCGACGTCATCGCGTACTTGAGCGTGGTCTTCGTGGTCGGGGGTGCATACCGCAGTACGAGTAAGCCGCCTGAAGCTCCGCCGGAGGGCGCGGTGCCGCACGCTACTGCTCCAAGAGCCACTGCAATTGCCAAGGGCCAGACGCGCAAATTCACTAAATCAGTCCTCACCGACAAGTTTACTCATGAAGTCTATGGCATATTTTCAGGTACTGTAAAGCGAGACCACATGGCAGGAGTGGCGGCACTCCTCATGGCTGCCGCAACATGGCAATATTGGAGTCCTGCATCCGCCATCAGCAATGGGTCAAGTCCTGGCTGACCACCGTTGCCCGCCGTCGTTGGTGACGACGAGCCAAACGCGACCATCTTGCTTGGCGAGTGCCCAGCCGACCCGGGCGTTCAGAAAGTCGATGGCCGTTATCGTGGATCCTGCGGGGAGTTCCGCCACTGACCAATGCCTGCTGCTGTCCACGGTGCGCCACAGGCGGCCTCCGTCAGCCGCCCAGATGTGCGCTGGATCCGTTGTCGTGTAGACGCTGCCGGGAACCCTGATTGGCCGCGACCAGTGCGCACCGCCGTCACGGGTCCAGGTCAGCCAGACTACCGGCCTTGCGGCGCGTGGAGGTAAGGGACGACGTCCTCAAGATCGAAGTGGCCACCTGACATCGCAAATTGGGTGAGCAGCGGAATGTGCCCGGCTCCGAAGATGACGAGCGCTCGGTCTCCGCTCTGCAGTCGCCGCGCGAGGTTGAAGTAGATGCGCAGGTTCCGATGGTACCAGCCCGCCACCCATTCCGTCCCTGCCGGATGCGGCAGGTCGCCCATGGCGGCCATCTTTATGTACGGGGCGTGGAGCCTGACCAACGTCGCAGGGTCGTTGAACCAAGCGTGCAACTGCGCCACCGTGCTTCGGGCCTGCCTAGTCGCGAACTCCTCGACGAAGCCCTGTCCTTCCGAGGTCAGATGCCGATAGCCGTCCGGATCATGCAGGCGGGCCCACTCGTGGACGTCGGCGAGACTCCAACCTCCATACCCCTCGTCCTCGTTCCAGTTGATCGCATGGACGCGGGGCAAGCCTGCCAGCGCAGCCACACGGAACCCCACCTGGTGCCGCTCATCGCCCGTCAGGGCGAACCGTCCAGCGACGTAGTCGCTGAAGTTCCGGTCGAGCGTATCCTGCTCGGAGGGCTCTACCTCGATCGCGACCACCGTGGGCAGGAAGCGCAAAAGCACCTCCGCTAAGTGCTGAAGTTCCTCCTGTCGCTGTGCGGAAACGACGTCAT
>JAKAPV010000129.1:4633-8334 GCA_021806845.1 Bacillota bacterium
TCATCGACGTCCGGGTTGTTCATGTCGCGTCCCGGGTTGCTCATGTGGTAGGTGGCCAGCAGCATGAGACGCGCTTCTCCCAACCCCGTTCCCTCCCCCAACTGCGTACCCATATCAGTTCGCCCCGCTCATTCCACGACCTTCCAGCAGCACTTCTGGACAAAACGGGCCCCGGACCTTGGCATGAACGTGGGAAGAGAGCAACTGCAACTCAAGTGAGCTTGCTCAGTCCGAATCAGCATGCAGGAGTCGTTCTCGGGGTCGATGACCGCGCCTGCGTCCGGATCACAGCCTGCCACGCCGGATAAGGTCCAGATGAAGATAAACGTGTCGCTCCACCGCGTTCAGTAGCGGCTAGTTGGCACTGACCTCCTCTCACGCCGGTGGAGAGGAGGTCAGTGCCATTTGTGGAAATTTGACATAGGGATTTGGCTTCTGGAACCGGGCGGGCGCTGCGCTCGAACTGGCGATTGTCCGGAACGTGGTGGCGCGGCGCGGAGGAGAGATCGCCTTCACCGCGAGACCCCGGGGGTGGGCTCAATGTACTTTTGACCACAGCCGAAGCGCTGGACCAACTAGAGCAAAGCCGCAACAACTTTCCGCAGCACGGTCACACTGGTTCGGTATCATCGAGACGTGGAGGCGTGAGATTCGTGGTCGGATCCATGCGAAAGAGGCTTCTGATCAGCGGCGTCACACTGGTGGCGGCAGGACTGATCGTTACGGTAGTTCGAATGGACCTTTCAATTCAGCCATCAACCGGCATCACGGTAGGCGAAGTTCAGAGGACAACGTTCAATGGACGAGTGATCTACCAGACGATTCCCGTCAGCGCCCGAGCCTATGCCCCAGGCCTGCATGCCCTCACGAAGCTGGTAACCCCAGCGGGTGTTGAAGAGAGCAGCGCCTCTCTCGGTGGCTCCGGGGGTGGGGTGATCAGTTTTTCCCTTGGGGGAGCTCCTGACGTAAACGCGGCATGGGGGAAGCCCATCGCACTCAAAACCGGGACTCCGTTCGCGGTGAACGGGCATCGTTATCAGGTTCCCGCAAAAGACCGAGGGGCGGGAATTCTGGTCCTCCCGCTCGCGCATGGCATCGTCTGGGCGACACCATCTCTCAAGCCTCTGACGCAGCCTGTTCTGTACACCGGACAGACCTTCAAACCGAACCCAGCTTCGCTTCAGGGAACGACCCCAATCTTTTACACGCCGTACGGCAAGGGTGGGTCCTTAACTGCGGGTGCACAGTTGATTGCCCGGGTGCCTTGGCGCTGGCCCGCCTTGAACGGGCCAGTAGCGGCGTCTGCATGGACGGGATGGTTGCCGCGGGCGAACGTCCAGCTTCCGAGCAGTGTCGCGGTTCAGGCCCATCTGCTGCACTACGCTCGCGCCACAGGACCGAATATGAAGATCGTCTCCAACATCGTAGAGCGAAAGACGATGCCTGGCTTCCCATCACTCTTCTTGCGCCAGGTTGGGCTCGATCAGTCAGGCAAGGCTCCATGCGTGGCCACCGTAAGCCAGTTCGACCGGACGCGAGGCGGATTCGTCCTGGAGATCAGGCTGATCGACCCAAACTACGGCATGTCGGCGGGCATGGTGGAAGCGGCCTACTACTGGTCCGAGGTCCAAGGCACCTGGACGCCGCTTACCCAGCTCTCGGGTTACCAGACGCTTGACGGCTTCCTCAACGTTGGTCGCGATGCGGTCTACTGGGAACAGCCATTGCCGGAAGGGAACGGTAATGGGACGCAACTAGGGCTTGCTCAGATGCGTTTCAATCCAAGCACGGGTCGAATCGCCTCGGTGTGGGCAGGGGGATTCATCTACGGGGAAAGCTTCGTCGACGGCGCAACGTGGGTTTACGCTACACCTCAATCGGCGACGCACACCCGATGGACCGAATACACGCCGGCTGCTGCAGCATCGAAGTAGGATCTAGATTGCGCGAGTGGCGAAGCAGCTACCTCACATTACCGTACGGCACCGCACCCCTGGGACTTTTTCGCAGGAGGTCTGCTTCCTAAGGTAAGTGTGCCTTTCTCAGACCGGCTTGCGCACGAGTAGGTACCAGAACCCGTTGAAGTCTCCGTCTTCCACGATTTCGAAGCCACTTGTTCGAGCTAGGCTTCTCCAGCCGACCTTGCCCATTAGGAGCAGGGACAGCATGTTCACGATGGCAAAGGTGGCCCAGCCGGGTACCGAGGCGACGACCAAGAGCCGACCGCCCGGCTTCAGAACGCGAAGCACCTCCCGCATCCCCTGTCCCTTCTCCGGTCCTAGGTGGTCGAGCGCGTGCGCACTGACGGCGGTGTCGAAGGTCTGATCCTCAAACGGCAGACGCGTGAGATCCCCCGTCTCAATGCGCACCCGATCTGTCAGCCCGGCCAGACGCAGGTTGTTTTCCAAAAGATCTCGGCCACCCGCATCGATGTAGTCGGCATCGAACCGGTCCAGCGCGACGATCTGTCCCCGCTTGAGCACTCGCCCCAGAGAGAGGGTCGTCCTGCCAGCGCCGCAGCCGGCATCCAGGACGAGATCATGGTCGCCTTGAAGCAGGTCGACCATGGGTAAGGTGGTGCGGTCGGCACGTGTTGTCGTGCGCACGATCAGGTACCCGGCGAAGAAGTTCGCAGCCATCAGTGTCAGCAGCAGCGCCAAAGGCCACCAGAGCGGAAGGGTGACCTGTAGCACCACTGCAGCGCCCAAGAGGACCAGGGCGGCTGTCCATGGGAATGCGGTCATACCCGGATGCCAGCCGAAGTCGTAGCGGTCCATCGCTGCCCGATGCCCTCCGCTGCGCCGCGTGCGATGCCGGCGCATGCTTGGCCCTGCGAGCGCGTGCAGCGAGGCCAAAAGCACAATCGCACCCAAAATGTACAGTCCGATTTGGAGCAAGAGAACGTGCTCTAGCGGCTTCAGGCGTGGAACGGATACCATCAGCCCGAAACCCGCAGCCAATCCCAGCACACCGAACAGCCACATGTGACTATGGGAGCGTTCGGTTGTCGAGCCGCCGTGCATAGAAAGCACCTCCGAAATGCGTATTGAATACAGTGTTCGTTTCAGAGCATAGTGTTCAGTAGTTTTCGCGTTCAACCGTCAGATGTGCAGCATCTGTGCACTAACGGACAGAAAGCTTCGATGTGTCCGGGAAGGAGGTCGGCATGACAGCAAAACCGGACCGCAGGGTCCAGAGAACCCGTTCCCTCCTGAAAAACGCCCTGCTTGATCTGATGCTGCAAAAGGGCTTCGACGCAGTAACGGTGCAGGACATCATCGACCGGGCGAACGTCGGCCGGTCCACGTTCTACGCCCACTTTGCCGACAAGGACCAGCTCCTCCTGAGTGGCATCGAGGAGCTGCGAGACTCGTTTCCCTCAAATGTCGCCAGGCATCCTGGCCCTGAGGGCACTGGAGAGGGCCCCCTGCTCGGCTTCACCCTGCCGATGCTTCTGCATGCCCAGAGCAATTTCCGACTTTATCAGGCGCTGGTCACCAAGGGCGGCGGTGCCATGGTAGCCAACATCGGACGGCGCATGCTCACTACCCTCGTCCACGACGAACTGGCCGGCCAGATGTCTCCGGGCCACGCGTCGCCGATCCCGCTAGAGGTGGTGGTCCTCTATACGGTAAGCGCCTTCATGTCTCTGCTGCAGTGGTGGCTGGACAACGCGATGCCTTGTTCGCCAGAAAGATCGG
>JAKAPV010000130.1 GCA_021806845.1 Bacillota bacterium
ATTCGATGGTCCATTTGTCGCATCTGTTCGTTGCTGATCAACACCAGATGCGGTGGCGCTCCATGTTTGCTGTCGAAACGCACACCCCAATGCTCACTTGTGTCGACGACTGGCGATGGAATCAAGGTGAAGTGTCAAGAGATGGCCATTAGAGTGGAGAGCGAACTCGGTCACGTTGCGTTCGCTGGAGGTGATGCAGCGGGAATTTGAACATGAAGGACGCGCGCCGCTGGTACCGGCACGCGTCCGGGGAGCGAGGACAGCACCGCATGCGCAGCCTGGCCTGCCCATGCCATTTTACCATGGACATGGGAAGGGTCGGGGAGGCTCCGCAAACGAAGAAGACGGGGAGTCGATTCAATCTGTGAAGAAGACACTGCAAAAATTCCTGGTGGGTGCCTGCAGCGTGCTGGTGCTGGCGCTCGGCTTGCCGAGCATTGTGGCGCCTGCGGCGTCTGCGGCGGCACCCATACCGGACACGCCCATCTGGGGGAACGTCCCTGCGGCCATCTACGCGGCACACCTGAAGCCGAGTGGTTCGGTGCCGCTCGGCAAGACGCTGAAGATCATGCTGGGGCTGCGGGCGCAGAACGTCCAGCAGATGCAGTCGCTCGCCGGCCAAACCGCACTGGGCATGCGCAAGCCGCTATCGGCGGCGTCGTTCGGCACGGCCTACGGGGCGAGCAGCTCCACCATCCAAGAGATCACTTCCTACCTCAGCGGTTACGGGATTCACGTGACGCGCGTGTGGCCGGACAACCTGATGATCGAAGCGCAAGGCACCGCCGCGCAGATCGAGCAGGCCTTCGCTGTCCGGCTCGACCAGTACTCATTCCATGGGAAGACGGTCTACTCGAACAATTCGGAACCGCGGCTTCCGTCGGCCTTCGCCTCGGACGTCATGACGATCGGCGGTCTGAGCGATCTCGGGATCGCACACCCGATGATCACGCGCCTGCCAAGCATGCAGACGCACCCGGCACAACTTGAGAACTACTACCGCGGCCTCGTGCCGACCCAGATCCGCGCGGCCTACAACGTAAGTCCGGCAATCGCGAACCACGACGACGGCACAGGGCAAAGCATCGGCATCCTTGCGCTGTCGCCGCCCAGCAATGGGAACCTCCAGGACGTCGGCGTCTGGGACGCGCAATGGGGCCTAAACCCCAGCAACGTGACGCTGCTCGGTTCCAGCGACTACCTGGACCCGATGGGCGAGGCGGAGACGAACCTCGACATCGGCTGGTCGAGCGCCATGGCGCCGGGCGCCCAGATCCGGGTCTACCAGGGGAACAACGACAACAACTACGCACTCGAGGAGGACCTCCAGTCCGTCCTCAGCGACCCGCAGCACCCAGGGGTCCTGTCGGTCTCCTGGGGCATCTGGGAGGACCTCATCGACCCGAGCCAGATCGCCTACGGCGACCAGCTTTGGGCCCAGGCTGCGGCGGAGGGTATCAGCACGCTGGTGGCCACCGGTGACTACGGCAGCTACGACCCGTACACCGGGGCCAATTCGGTCGACTATCCGGCCGACGACCCGTTCGTGACCGGCGTCGGCGGCACGAACGCGACCGTCTCGGCGCAGGGCACCATCACCTCCGAGGACGCGTGGGGCGACAACCTCAGCTCCCTCGAGCCCGGACTGTTCCTGGGTTCGGGCGGCGGCTACTCCACATACCTCCCGGCGCCAACCTGGCAAGGAGGCGCTCTGCCGGCAGGGCAGAAGATGCGTGGGGTTCCCGATGTCGCGATGAACGCGGTGGGCTACGAGATCTACGACAGTGCGTTCGGCGGCTGGAGCTCGGGTTTCCTCGGAACGAGCTTCGCCGCGCCGATCACCGCAGGGATCATCGCCGATGCCGATACCGCGCGGGGAGCGGCGATCGGGTTCCTCAACCCGGCGCTCTATGCCCTGGCCAGCGGCAAGCTGGGCCTCAAGAACCCGTTCAACGACATCACGACCGGAAGCAACGGAGCTTACTCCGCCGGTCCTGGCTGGGATGCGGCGACGGGGCTCGGCTCCATCAACGCATGGACATTGGTGCAGGACCTCGCCAAGATCGCGACCACCGGGACGCAGGGCATCAGCTTCATGACCCCAACCTCCGGCGGCGCGGGAACGATCGTCACGGTCGACGGCAGCGGGTTCGGATCGTCCGGCACGCTGACGGTCGGCGGGACGCCGATCGATTCGTCGGCTGACCCGAACTACAGCTGGACCAACAACCAGGTGACCTTCACCTTCCCAACCACCGTCTCGCACCCCGGGCCGGTGACGATCGGACTCACCCCGGCCGGCGGCAACACCTACACCGACACCTTCACCGCAACGAACCAGCTGGTCGTCCAACCCGGTCCGCCGACCGAGGTCACGCTGACCGGAGCATCCGCTCCGACGCTCCAACCGGTTGTCGTGTCGCTGGAGGGGCCGAACGGGCAGGTGCTCAGCGGCAGCAGCGATGCGGTGAACCTGCAGTACTGGGGCTGGGGAGACGTCTCCATCTACGCGGACAGCAGCGGGCAGACCGACATCACGAGCCAGCCCACTCTGCAGCTGCAGAATGGAAGTGCGACGTTCTACGTCGCCGACGACGGTTCGGAGATGGTCGAATACGACGCGTCGGATATCACCAGCCCGTTCGTCGCGCCGGGAACAGGCTTCGGGGAATTCGACCCGGGTCCCGCCGTCGGGCTGGCGGATGCCGTGGGCAACGGTGTCTACGGCTTCACGAGCAATCTCAGCGTCACCCAATCCACCTACGCAGACCTGTACTCCTTCCCGTTCGACGCCAACTACAATTGGGCGGGAAACGTCGAGGGTAACGTGTACTACAGCGTCGGTGGGTCGGCAGTCATCCTGCCGGGCGGGCAGTACTTTCCGGAACCCCTGGTGAACGGCATTGCGGACGCCCAGATCGGTGATACGAACGCGGAGACAGCGCCCGTGACGCTGACGCTCCCGACGCCGAGTGGTGACGTCACCCTCCAGGACACCATCACCTTCACCCCGGCCGCACAGATCGGCCTGCAGCCGCAAAGCAGCACGACGACGGCGGATGGCGGCTTCACCGTCACGGCGTCCGTCTACGACAGCGCAGGCAACACCGTCACGAGCAACAGCGACTTGATAGCGGTCTACTTCTGCGACGCCCAAGGCTACTGCAAGGAAGCGCAAGGGCAGGCCATGAACGGCGTCGCCACCATCGACGTGCCGGTCACGGGTCTCTCCGGACCTGGCACCTTGCAGGCGTACGACTACTTCGCATACAACGGCGACCTCCAGGACTACGTGCAGTCCGGCGCTGTGCCGGTGACGGTCCTCCCTGACCCGCCGTCGCAGCTCTACTTCAACCAGCCCTGGACCGTGACGACCGCTCCCAGCGGCACCGCTCCGCAGAGTGCGTTCCAGGTCGTGCAGGCACAGACCCTGGACGACTACCTGAACCCCTCGCCGGAGTCGCCCGCGCAGGACACGGCATACCTCTCCATCGATGGCGCGACTGGCAACCTGACCGTCGACGTCATGCAGGGCGGGCAGCTCACACCGGTCGGCATGGACGGCGAAGGGTCCTACGAAGCCCCGCTGGACAGCACCGGCACGGCCACGTGGTACGTCTCCGACACGAGTCCGGAAACGCTGAACTACCAGGTCTACGTCAACGACGCGAACCTAAGCGGTAACCCCGGTTATGCCACGGGCACCTTCACCGCCCTCACCCCCTCGCAACTGGCGATGCAGGTCAGCGGACCGACGTCGACGGGCGGCTACCAGCCGGTCGCGGTCACGGTTGCAGACGCAAGCGGCAACACCGTCTACACGGCGAACGACCAGATCGCCCTTGCGGTGAGCGGGGCGCAGCAGGGCACCGTCTCCCTGTACCAGTCCACGGGATCCGGCTACCAGGCGATCTCACCCGACGCGAACGGGAACTACGACCTCGCGGCCAGCCAGGGAGTGGCCACGTTCTACGTGCACGACACGGCGAACGGGACACTGAGCTACTCCGCGACGGACCTGACGACCCCAGGACTCACCGCGGCGACCGGGAGCGGGAGCTTCACCGCGAGCGCTCCTGCGACGATGAGCTTCAGCATCACTCCCTCGACGGTCGCGACAGAGGGTACCGCTACGCTGAGCGGAACGGTGCTGGACCAGGCAGGGAACCCGATCTCCGGCCAATCGGTCACGTTGCAGGCCACAACCGGGAACCTCGCAACGACGACGGCCACGACGGACCAGAATGGACAGTTCAGCGTCCAGTGGACGGCTCCCGCCACGGCCGGCGCCGCGCAGTTCACCGCGCAGACAGGCAGCATCACCGCCACGGCCTCGGCGCAGGTCGTGCAGGCGCAGCCCGGGCAATCGCTGCCACTGACCATCACGGGCTTCACGATCCTGGACGCGCAGCACAACGCACTGCCCCAAAGCGCCGAGCTGACCGCCGGACAGCAGTACTACCTGCAGATGACGGTGCAGAACTCGAGCGCGCAGAGCTACGTTCCGCTGTTCCTGATCGAGGCGACGAGCGGAGGGCAGGTCCTCTCGCTCGGTTCGGTGCAGACCAGCATCGGAGCCGGAGGCTCCGCTGCCGTGACGGTGCTCTTCACCCCGACGACGACCGGAACGGTTAGCTTCCTGAACCTCGTCTGGAGCAACTGGCTGAACCTCGGCGGCATCCCGCTCGGAGCGAAACTTGCGGAGAGCTCTGTGGTGCAGCCATGAAGAAGAGGCCCTATCTTCTTCTCCTTGCCCTGATCCCCTGGCTCTGGTCCGGCGGGGCGGCCTTCGCGGCCGCCCCCTCCTCCACTGCGATGACTGTCACGACCGCCGCCTCGAGCTACAGCACCGGCGCCACCGTGGACGTCACGGGCTCCACCGGAGGGTCCGCGAACGTACAGGTCGCGCTTCAGGTGAGCGGCCCCGGCGGGAACAACGTCTTCGTCGACCAGGTGACATCTGACGCCCAGGGTTCCTTCTCCGACAGCTTCGTGCTGCGGGACGCCGCGAGTGCGGGCACGTACACGGTGTTCGCGACTA
The DNA here is from genome assembly GCA_021806845.1 of Bacillota bacterium. Classification (GTDB taxonomy): domain Bacteria; phylum Bacillota; class Sulfobacillia; order JAJZYS01; family JAJYTV01; genus JAJYTV01. Next base: position 5,042 of record JAKAPV010000130.1, read on the forward strand.
CCGCTGGCGAAAGTGCCAGCGCGACGTTCCTCGTGACCGGCGGTCAGGCGCTGACGCTGTCGACGGATCAGGCAAGCTACCACCCGGGTGACACGGTCGCGATCTCGGGCTCCTCGAGCGCAGGTGCCGCGGCGAACGGCAGTGCGGTCGCCCTGGAGGTCGACAATCCTGCGGGCTCTCCGGTCTTCGTAGACACGGTGACCGCTGCCCAGGATGGGAGCTTCTCCGACAGCTTCGCCTTGTCAGCGAGCGCGACGACCGGTCAGTACACCGTGCGCGCATCCGCTGATGTGGCTGGAACGGTGGAAGGCGGCTCGGCGACCTTCACCGTCGCCAGTCCTTCATCCGGCGGCAGCGGCGGCGGATCCGGGGGATCCGGAGGCGGCACGGGTGGTGGCGGCGGCGCCGGATCAGGCGGATCAGGCGGCGGGGCCGTCCTTCAGGAGCAGGTCGGAAGTCAAGGCGGTACGTTCACGGCGAATGGCGGGAACCTCACGCTGGATGTCCCGCCAGGGACCTTCCCATCGGGGACGCAGCTGACGGTGACAGAAAACGCATCGACGCCTACGCCCCCTCCGGGCGACGTGCACGGCGCGACACCGGTCTACCAGTTCGACTTCGGCGGGGTGCAGCCCCAGCACCCGATCGCGGTCACGTTCACCCTGGACACAAGCGTGGTCGGCACCCTGCCGTCGACCCGCATCGGGCTCTTCTACCAGGATGCCTGGCAGTGGGTGAAGAGCACGGTCGATCTCTCGGCAGGAAAGGTGAACGCAGAGATCGGGCAAGCCGGGAACTACGCCGTCTTCGTCAACCAAACCACCTTCAACGACGTGCCGCAGGGCTACTGGGCGCGGAGAGCGACCGACCTCCTGCTCGGGCGAGACGCCATCTCGGGCTTCCCGGACGGCGGATTCCACCCGGATGGGACCGTGACGCGGACCCAGTTCGTCAAGATGCTCGTGCTGGCGCTCGGCCTGCCGCTGCCGCAGTCTCCCGCCTCCGAGGGGTTCACCGACGTGAGCGCCGGCGCATGGTACGCACCGTACGTCGACGCCGCCGTCTCGGCCAAGCTCGTCGAGGGCGTCACGCCGCAGCGCTTCGCGCCGGACGCCCTGATCACGCGGGCACAGCTCGCGGTGATGATCGCGCGGGCGATGAACGGCTACGCTCCCACGTCGCCGCTCACCGTGCAATTCACAGACAAGGCACAGATCCCGTCCTGGGCGCTCTCGGGCGTGATACAGGCGGCGCAGGCCGGGATCATCCATGGGCTCTCCAGCGGTGCCTTCGACCCGAGCGGAGACGCGACGCGCGCGCAGGCGGCGCAGCTCGTCGCGAACCTCGTGACGGTGACGAACCAGTAGCAGCACAGCGCAGGAGCCAGGCGGAGCGGGACGGCAATGCCGTCCCGCTCCGTGCTGCGCGCAAAGGTTCCTCCGTGTCGAAGATTGTCCGGGAACACAGGCACTGGTATGATTTCCTTGTTCCAAGATTCATAATGCGGTCTGCTTTTGGGAGGCCCGATGGCGAAGAAGAAAAAGGCGGGGAACCTCCCCCGCCGCAAACCGGCCGCACCTACCCCAAAGCAGTCAGAGCGCCGTGCCGCGATTTCTATGCCATCCCTGCCGCATTGGACCCAGGCGGCCGGGCCGCTCGCCGTAGCACTCATCCTGGCGGTGGCGGCGTGCCTGCGCGGACTCTACTTCCGCATCGACCAGCTCCACGTCGGCATCGTCGTGTTGCTCGTGAGCGCGGCCGTGCTGCTCTTCCGAAGGATGCAAAGGGCGGGAAGCTGGGAGATCTCTCTTGCCGATCTCGCCGTCTTCGGCTTTGTCGTCTTCTCCTGGCTCTCGCTGCTCTGGGCCGTCGAGGAGCGCCTCGCGCTGCAACAGGCGATCGTCTACACGATCGCCGGCGTCCTCTACCTCTACGCGCGCTCGCGCGGCGAGGGGACGCTCGCGCCGACCCTGCTCTGGGGCCTTGGCGGCATCGCGATCGCGAGCTGGCTGATGGCCGGGGGACTCTGGCAGTACCCCGCGGCCGTCACCGCCGTCGACCGCCTCTCCGGCCCCTTCCAGTACCCGGACACGGCAGGCGCCGTCTACATCGCCACCTGGCTCGGTGCGACGGTCGCGCAGATCCTCGCGTCGCGCCGAAACGCAAGACTCCTGTGGGGCGGCCTCGGCGGCCTCTCGGCATACCTCTTCGCGCTGACGCTCTCGCGCGGCGTCTGGGTGATCGCCCCGTTCGCGGTCGTGGCAATGCTCGGCGTGCTGCCGAAGGGTAGGCGCATCGGCGCGGCTGCGAATGTCGGGGTGCTCGGCCTTGCCGCTTTCGCGATCGCGGCGAAGACGTTCCCGCACCTGCACAACGCCGGTAGCCACTACGCGCTCCTCTATGGAGTCCTCGCGATCATCCTCGGCGCCCTGTTCGCGGAGGCGGCCCAGTGGCTGCACACCCGCGCCATCGACCGCTGGCAGGTCGCAGCTGCCGCGCTCCTTGCGATCCTGGTGCTAGGGGGCGGCTACTTCGCCTACCGCGCGAGGAGCGGCGTCGCGCTCGCAGGACAGACGACGGTGGGGCTCTACCTCCCGCCCGGCCAGGACAAGCTCACGCTCCAGCTTTCGGGAAGCGGCTCTGCCGCCTCTCAGCTCGTGTCGCTCGACCGCTTCGGCACGCAGACCGTGGTCGGGAACAAGAAGCTCGTGCCCGGTATGAACGCGTGGTCTCTGCGCGTACCGCAGAGCACGACGAGCGTGCGCCTGCTCTCGCAGGGGCAGGGGAGCCTCAGGCTCGACGCGGCTTCGGTGAACGGCCAAAAGCTGTCCCTCCTGTTCGCGCGCGCCATTCCGCAGTCGATCTACCACCGGGTGCTCGGCATCTCCGGAACCGACCTCTCGGTCTGGGAGCGCATCGACTTCTGGCACGACGGCCTGAAGATGTTCGCGAGAAGCCCGATCCTCGGCTCGGGCGGCAACGCGTGGCAGGTGATCTACCAAAAGTACCAGTCCTTCAACTACAGCTCGAAGCAGGCGCACAGTTCGCTCGTCGACGCGGCCGTCTCGTACGGGATCTTCGGCATCGCCTTCATCTTCCTGATCGCTGGCGGGCTCCTCTTCGGCCTGCGCAAGGCCTGGGGCAAGGG
>JAKAPV010000131.1 GCA_021806845.1 Bacillota bacterium
CGATCTGATGGCGCCGGGTGCCCTTGCCGCCGTGCTCTTGCTGAGCGCCGCTTTCTCGGTGATCCCGGCGCTCTTCGAGCGCAGGGCATGGGTGCAGTACAGCTGGTTCGGGGTGATCGTCGCATTCTACCTCGTCTCGTTCGGGGTCGACATGTGGCTCCTGCCGGCCGCCGCGACGGCGGCCGCCGGCGCCGTATCGAGGCAGCTAAGCCGGTAGAGGTGTTCGCGTCCGAAGCCATGGGCGAACTCCTGCGGGATCTTCGTCGTGGGAGGGAAAGCCCGCCAGGGCACAGCGGAGAACATCGGACCACGCGGCGCCGTCACTGACATGACGGCTCCTTCGCTGTTGTCTCGCGCACTGCCCGTGGCCCGGTTCCACCGGAGGCTGAAGGCCTGACAGCCTTGCCAGATTTCGACATGCACCGGATCCTGGCAGGAGGGTCCGCGCATGCGCGCGAATCGAGACCCGAAGGCTAGGCTAAGGAGCGTGAATCGACTGGCGACGCAGCCGCTCGGACCGAAGAGTTTCGGTAACGTTTTGGATACGGCCTTCTCGCTGTATCGCAGGAGCTTCTCCACCGTGGTGCTCGCCATGGCCATCGCGAACGTTCCGGTTCTCATCATCGAGGTCATCATGCTGCAGCAGTCACAGACCGTGCTCTCGGGGGCCGTTCCTTCGGCGAGCGCCATCGCGAACCTCGCGAAGAACTTCAACGGGCTGGGAATTGTGGCCGACCTCCTCTCGCTGCTCGGCGTCGCCGCCGTGCTGGTCGTCCTGGACCTCGTCTACCGGGGAGAAGCGGCGACCATCGGCAAGGCGTACTCGCAGGCGGCAAAACGCTATCTGATGTTTCTGCTGGTCTCGATCGTGGTCGGTGTCACCGGGGTGGTCGGCCTGATTCTCCTCATCATCCCCGGCGTCATCCTGCTGACCTACTTTTCCCAGACCATGTTCCTCACGGTGCTGGACGGAGCGGGGTTCGGCGCGCTCGGACGCTCGTGGCGGCTCGTCAGCGGCCACTTCTGGCGCGTGCTGGGCATCGCCGTCGTCGCCTTTTTGATCTACTACGTCGTCGTGATCTTCATCGACGGTCTGACGGGAGCCATCGTCGTCGCGGCGGCGGGGCTCAGCCCCAGCCCGACCACCGCGGCGGCGGCGATCGCGGTCGTGGCACTCATCGTCCAGACGCTGATCGGCGCGTTCCCGCTGGCCGCGCTCTACGTGCAGCACATGGACCTCAGGGTGCGCAAGGAAGGCCTTGACCTTGCCGGAACGGGGATGATAGGCTCCTGAATCCGAATGCTGCCGCAATTCATGCCGCGGTCGCCGCGCTTTCGGGCGGCGACATCCAGCGCGCCTTGCAGGCGCTCCGGGGGATCGGCCCGTCGGCGAACTGGGCGGTGGCGGCGCTGCGGCATGCGGCTGCGCTCCACGGCCACGCGCGCTCCGCGGCGCTGCGCGCGCTAGCGGCCGCCCTGCAGCGGAGCCTCGGCGGGAGTGCCGCACGCATCGACCCGCACCGCCTCGGGCAGCTGGCCGCTGAGAACCACGCGCTCTATACGGGCCTGTGGGAGCGCATCGTGCGCTGGGCGTCCACGTTCATCGTGGATGTCCTGCGCGCCGTGCTGCCGTGGCTCGGGAGGGACCACCACCTCCTCTATCTACTCGGCTTCGTCTGCCTCGCGGCGCTGGTCTGGGTCGCCCTCAGATACGGCGGCCTGCTGCCGCGCGGCGCCGCGAACGCCCTCTACGGAGACGCGGGCACGAGCCGCGGTCCGGCAGGCCTCTGGCACCAGGCGCAAGACCGCTGGAACCGGGGCGATCGCCTGGGCGCACTCGCCTGCGGGCGCAGCGCGGTGGTCGGACGCCTTGATCAGGGCGGCCTCCTGCGCGCGGTCCCGGGCATCTCCGACCGCGAGATCGAGCGCAAGCTCGAGCGTTCGCCACTCGCACCGGCCGCGCGGTCATTCCGCCGGGCCCACGCCTATGGGCGCTGGGCGGCGGGCCGCGATGAAGCGATGCAGGAGGCCTGGGAGCAGCTCTGTCTGCTCTGGCGCGGGGGAGATGGACGATGAACCGCGCTGCGGGGCGGATCCTGGCTGCCATGATCATTCTCGGCGGGCTCGGCGCCGCCACCTATGCGCTGAGCCGTCCGGACCCCGCCGCAGACCACAGCCCAGCCGGCTACTGGATCGCGGCGCAGTATTTCCGCGCGCGGCGCGGGACTCTCGGGCGAGGGCTCAACCTCCTCGTGACGCGCCCGACGCGCAGCGAGGTGCAGGAACTCTATGCAAGGCTGAAGATGGGGAAGACGGCGCTCGTGGTCGTGCAGGCGCCCAGCGAGCTCGCTACGATCGTGCAGGGGCTGCGCGCGCAGGTGGCCAGCGGGGTTGCCATACCGGAGTGGCCGGACCCGACCGTCGCAAAGGTGGGTGCCGTCCGCCTCGGCTCACGCGCCTTTGCCATGGGCCAGGCCACAGGGCCTCCGCTCCTCGCAACGACCGGCCGCGCGGTCGTGCTGACACGCCTTGAGGTCGGCCGAGGCGCGCTCTTCCTGGTGACGGACCCGGGATTTTTCAGCAACGCGGAACTCGGCTGGAGCGGTCACCTGCAGATCCTCGCGAACCTCGTGCGAGAAAGCGGGGGGGCGCTCGACTTCGCCCAGTGGCCGACGCCGCCGGTGCGCCTGGCGGTGCCGAACCCGGGCAGGCTGCTGAGTCTCGGGCTTGCGCTGCTTCCCGGGCTGCTCCTCCTCCTCTGGGCGCTCGGGGCGCGCTTTGGCGCCGTGCGCCGGGCGCGCTCGCCGCAACAGCTCGCAGCCGACGACCGGGAGGCGCTCTCCTGGCTGCTGCGGCGCAGGCAGGCCGGCAGGCTCGCGCTGGAGGTGCTCCTCGAGGAGCATCGGGACGCCCTGCCGGCGGCTTTGCGGCAGGAGATCTCCTTCCGGATCGCGCGCGGAGCGATCGGTACACGGGAACTGAGGCGCTGGCGCCAGCGCATTGCGGAGAACGGAGGTACACGCGTTGGATGAGAGGATCGCCCGCATCCGGGATACGGTCGACTCGGTCGTCGTAGGGCAGGGAGAGGCCCGCGACCTCCTGCTCGCGGCGGCGCTCGCTGGAGGGCACGCACTCCTCGAGGGGCCGCCGGGCGTCGGCAAGACACTGCTCGCGAGCACGCTCCTCACCACCCTCGGACTCGACTTCCGCCGCGTGCAGTTCACGCCCGACATGCTCCCCACCGACCTGACCGGGACGCTGGTCCTGGAGGGACAGGCCAGCTTCCGGTTCCGGCCCGGGCCGCTCTTTGCGGATGCGGTGCTCGCGGATGAGATCAACCGCACGCCGCCGAAGACCCAGGCAGCGCTGCTGGAAGCGATGGAGGAACGCCGCGTGACGGCCGACGGCGAGCGCAGACCGCTGCCCGAGACGTTCTGGGTCGTCGCGACGCAGAACCCCTTCGAGTTCGAGGGCACCTACCCGCTGCCCGAGGCCGAACTCGACCGCTTCCTGCTGCGCGCCCAGGTCGGATATCCCGAGACGGGGGCGGAGGAAGAGATGGTTGGCCGCTACCAGAGCGAGGTGCAGAGCGCAGACCGCCTCGTTGGGGTTGTGGCCGCCACCAGCCGCGCGGACCTCCTCGCGCTGCGGCGAACGGCCGCAGCCGTCCGCGTCGACCCGGCGCTCGTGCGCTATGCCGTGGCGCTCGTGCGCGCGACGCGCGAGGATCCGGACATCTCGCTCGGCGCCTCGCCCCGGGCCGGGCTCGCGCTGCTCGCGGCGGCCCGCGGTCTCGCGCTTGTCGACGGCCGCGACTTCGCGACACCCGACGACGTCAAGGAACTGCTGGTTCCGGTGCTCGGGCACCGCCTGCGCGTCGCGCCGGAGGCGCAGATCGAAGGAATCACTGCGCAACAGGCAATCGGGCGCATCGGTGACCGCGTCCCCTACCCGGACTGATGCGTCCGACGGTTTTCCTGGGGCTGCTGGGGATGCTGGCGGGGCTGCTCGCCGCGACCGCCGGCCCCCTGTGGGGAGCGCCCATCGCCGTGATGGTGCTCCTCGGCGCCGCACTCGACGCGCTCCTCCTGCCGCGCGCAAGAGACATTTCGCTGCGGCGCGAGCTGCCGGCGCGCGTCCGCCAGGACCGCGAGATCACGGTGCGGCTTTCGTTGCAGAGCCGCCTTCGGCGGCCCCTCAAGCTGCTGCTCCGCGACGAGCCGCCGGCCTGCTCGGCGGCGCCCGCTCCGATGGAGATCGGTCTGCCGCCGCACGGCGAGGGAGCCGTGCAATACCCGCTGCGGCTGGGCGAGCGCGGCCCGCAGTCCTTCGGACGGGCATTCTGGCTCGCAGCGGGACCTTTGCATCTCCTCACCCGGCACGTGGCCGTCAGGCTGCCGGAGACGGTGCTCGTCTATCCGGACCTGCTCGGCAGCCGCCCGCGGCTCGCCGCGGAGCGCGCCCGCCAGGGCGAGCGCGTGTCACTTCCCGGCCAGCGCGGACAGTTCGACGCCCTGCGCGAATATGCGCCGGGAGACCCGTACCGCTCCGTCAACTGGCTTGCGAGCGCGCGGCGCGGCAAGGTGATGGTGAACGTCTACCGCGCTGAGGGCGATCAGCCCGTCCTGCTGCTCGTGGACAGCGGCCGCACGATGTTCGGGGAGGACGCCCGGGGCGACCGGCTGGCCATGGCCCTGCGCGCCGCGTTCGCTCTTGCGGACGAGGCGGTGGCGTACGGCGACCGCGTCGGCCTCCTTGTATACGACAGCGCGCGCCGCGAGGAGATCGCGCCGGTCTCCGGCGTCGACGCGCTGCACCGCATCGCCCGCGCCTTCGCTCTCACGCAGGCGCGGGCCGCGGAATCCGATCACCTCTCTGCGCTCTCCTGGGCGCTCGAGACGCGCGCCCGGCGCTCCTTGATCGTCTGGTTCACGGACCTCGGCGAGGCGGCTATCCAGGAGGAGCTGCTGCCGTTCGTAGCGGGCCTGGCGCGCCGCCACCTCGTGGTGCAGGTGGCGCTGCCCGGGCGCGAGGAGGGGGCGGTTCCCAAGGACGCCTACGCTGAGGCGGCGACCGTCATCGTGCGGCGCGAGCAGCGCCGGCGCGCGGCGGCGCTGGCCGCCGCGGGCGTCACGGTCGTGCGCGGGACGGCTTTCGGGACCCTTGAGGAGGCCGTGCGCCGGACCTACCGGCAGATCAAGGAGAGGGGGCGGCTCTGATGCAGGAGGTGCGGTTTCGCCGCCGGCGCGATGCCGGCTGGCGACGGCTCGGGGAGCTCGTCGAGGCTGCCCGCCGCGGCCGCATCGGCGACGGCGAGATTCCCGAGCTGATGCAGCTCTACCGCCAGGCCGCCGCGGATCTCGCCTGGGCCAGGGAGAACGGCAGCCCAGAACTCGTGCAGATGCTCAATGCCCTCGTCCTCTCCGCCCACGAAGAGGTGCATCACGCACCGGAAGGGACGTGGAAGCGGATCTGGCGGTTCTACCGCCACGGACTCCCACTCGAGATCCGCCGCTCCTGGACGTTCGTCACGTGCGCTTTCGCCCTCATCGCGCTGGGGTTTCTCGTCGGGTACTGGGCGGTCGGCTACGGCGGGCATGCATGGAGCGCAGCCGTGCTGCCGGCGAACCTCAAGGCGAATTTCGGCGGCAAGGGAGTCGCCTTCGCGCTGCGCCCCCTGATCGCTTCCTACATTTACACCCACAACGTCTACGTCACGCTGATCGCGTTCGGCACGGGCGTCCTCTACGGCATCCCCACGCTGCTCCTGATGTTCGAAAACGGGCTGCTCACCGGAGGGCTCGCGGCGCTGTTCGCCCAGCACCGCGACACGCTCGTGTTCTGGTCCCTGATCGTGCCCCACGGCGTCATCGAGATCTTTGCCGTCTCGCTGGGCGGCGGGGCGGGACTCAGGCTCGGGCTGGCCCTCTTGCGGCCCAAAGATCTCTCGCGGCGCGAAGCGCTCGCTAGAGAGGGGCGCGGCGCCGTGCGCCTGCTGCTCGGCATTGTGCCGCTCCTGTTCGTCGCGGCGCTGATCGAGGGCCTCGTGACGCCGTCCCGGGTGTCTGCGCTGCTGAAGCTCGCGATCGGAGGGGTCGACCTCCTGCTTTTGGCGGGCTATGTGTTGCTCGACATCCGCCGGGAGGTGGTCAGGTGAGCCCGGAGATGGACCTCTACACTGCCCAGGGGGTGCGGCTCAGCTACCGGATCGCCGGGCTCGGGTCCCGGGCCGCCGCGCTGATGCTCGATCTCTGCATCCAGACGGCACTCGGAGTGGTGATATCGCTCCTGGTGCTGGCCGCAACCGGTTCCCGCACAAATCTGCTGGCTGTTGCGGTCCTCCTGATCCTCAACTTCGTGCTGTTCTTCGGCTACTACATCGTGCTCGAGGGGATCGGCGGCGGGCAGACTATCGGCAAGCGCGCACTGGGGATCCGGGTGGTCGCCGCGGACGGCAGCCACTGCGGCTGGGGGCGCAGCATCCTCAGGAACCTCATGCGCGTGATCGATTACCTGCCGTTCTTCTACGGCATCGGCATCATCATGGTGGCGGCAACGAAGGAGCATCGGCGTCTCGGCGACTTCGTCGGCGGCACGCTCGTCGTGTATTCGGAGGGCGCGGCGGGCGCAGGCGAGCTGATCGCCGGCATGCAGCCGGACCCGCAGTGCGGGCTCGGTGCCGAGGAGGTCGAGGCGCAGCTTGCGCGGCTCGAACCCGCCCTCCTGCAGTGCGCGGAACTCATGCGCCGCAGAGGGCAGCTCCTGAAGGACGCCCTCGCGCGCATCGCCGCAGGGACGCGGGCGGAAATCGAAGCGGTGGTGGGGGCGCAGGAGGCGACGAGCGACATCCGCTTTCTCGAGCACGTGATGTTCCTGCAGCAGGCCATCTCGCTGCCGCAGGATGTGCGAGAGCAGGCGCAGGCGTTCCCGCTGACCCCAGAGGAGCTCCGTCAGGTCCGTGCCCTCTGGCTGCGGGCGGACCGGCGGGCGCCGAAGGCGCGCCGGGCATTCCTTGCGTCTCTGCAGGGCCGCGGCTTCTTGCCGCGCAGGGACCAGGCGACGGCCTGGACCGCACTTGCACAGATCGCCTTCGAGCAGAAGTCAGCCTCTTGACTTCGGCTGGTAGCCGCCGACCACGGACCGCATGCTGATGGCGAGCCGGTTCCAGCCGTTGATGGTAACGATCGCGAGCGTCAGGTCGACGATCTCCTTCTCGCTGAAGTGGCCGCGCAGGGAGTCGAACACCTCGTCACTGACGCCGTCGGCGATGCGCGTCACGGCCTCCGCGTAGGCGAGCGCCGCACGCTCGCGCTCCGAGTAGAAGGGCGCCTCCCGCCAGGCGTCCAGGAGGAAGAGGCGCTGCGGTGTCTCGTCGCCCGCGAGCGCGTCCTTCGTGTGCATGTCGAGGCAGAAAGCGCAGCCGTTCAGCTGCGAGGCGCAAAAGCTGCGGCTCGAGGCCGCTCTGCCGTACGTATGCCTCGAGCTGCGACATGGCCTCATAGGCTCCCGGAGACGCCTTGGGATACCGGATCCTCGCTTCCATACAGAACTCCCCCACTTCAAGAGGCGCTGCGCGCGCTCGTTTATACTCGAAGGCGCAAAGAGTCGCGTGCGCTCCCTATAGCATAACGCCGCAGGGCGGCCGTGGGATGTCCACGGCGCGGCGCGGCGCGAAGGACTGGGAGGTATCGGGGTTGCGGGCAGTTGCGATGCGGGTGCGCAGCGCGCAGGTTTCTGTCGGAGGCGAGATCGTCGCGCAGATCGGACCGGGACAGGCTGCGCTCGTGGGGTTCGGCCGCGACGACGCCGACGGGGACCTCCTTTGGATGGCGCGCAAGCTGCATGCCCTGCGCATCTTCGAGGACGAGCGGGGCAGGCTCTCCCGCAGCGCCGACGAGCTCGGGCTCCAGCACCTTCTGGTGCCGCAGTTCACGCTCTACGGCGACGTGCAGCGGGGGCACCGGCCGGACTTCGGTCCCGCGATGCCGCCAGTTGAGGCGCGCGCGTGCTGGGAGCAGTTCCTCGGCCTCTTCGGCCAGGCACGGGCCGGTGTCTTCGGTGGGGATATGCAGTTCGCGCTGCAGAACGACGGACCCGTGACGATCCTGATCGATTCGCGGCGCCCCGCGCCGCGCGAAGCGGCGTGACGAGATGG
>JAKAPV010000132.1 GCA_021806845.1 Bacillota bacterium
GGTAGCACCGAAACCGGTACGCTCGCTCGTGTCGAGATACCATATCCCACCATTCGACAACTGGAAGACGCTTCCTCCTCGACCTGAAGGTCGAGGTCTCCGCGTGATGCGATGATGAACCGTTCCATCGTCCTTGCGGTCTGCGCGGCCGCTGTTTTGGCCGGTTGCGGCACGCAGGCCGGGTACGCGAAGGACAACAAATCGCGGCCGGGCTCCGCTCGCACCTATGCAATGGCACTCAAGGAGATCGGGCAACGCCTCGCGCGCTCCCCGATTCCCGTGTATCTCCCGCTGACGGATGGGAAGTGGCAAGCGGCATCCGCCTCGGTGGATGCCAGCTACCTCATTACGCAACGGGGGTACAGCGTCACGATCGGCTTCGGACCCAAGACCCCTCTTCCCCTGAACTCACCGAAAGCGACCTTCGGCAACGCGGAACTCCTGATGATTGTGCGCGGCGCCGCTCCCGGAGGCAGTTTGCAGCTTTCGCAGTGGATACCCCTGCCCAAGGCCACGCCCATCCCGGGAGCCGCCGAGGGAGCGGTGGATCTCGGACATGGCATCGTCGGCACAACCTTTGTAGGCGCAACAGGAACCAGCACGTTGGAGGCGGTTACATGGAGAGAGGGGGGCTGGACGTTCTGGGTAGGTCCCTGGGCCATTGACCAGTGGGGCAGCGCCGCCAAAGTGGCAGCCCAGCAGGCGGCGCAGTATCTGCACACCCAGTTTCCGGGAACGGGAGGCATCGCGGTCTTCGCCGGCGGGCAGGACGTGCCTTCGGAAGCCGTCTTCTCCATTGGAGCAAACCGCTATGCCGTGCTGGCCCTCGGCTGGCGCGCCCCGCAGTTCGCTGCGACCATGATTCGGCAACGTTAGATACACATTCTCTACCACGAATGTTCACTTGCCCTTCATACCTGGATAACCTCACCTGCGTAGGCTCTGCCCAAGACGGGAGAGTCTCAAGGGGAGGGCATTGCACCGATATGTGGGGCAAGCGATCGGTTCTTTTGGGCACCGCAACGGCGCTCCTGGCGATGACAGCGGGTATCTTTGCTGCGGATGCCGCGAGTGCCAGCACGCCAGTCCTGGTTCTATATTCCGCGCAGGGGTATGACCAGGCAGAGGCGACTGCATTCCAGCAGGCGACCGGGATCAAGGTCGAGCTCAGCGACATGTCGACGGGCCCACTGCTTGCCAAGGTGCAGGCCGAGAAGCAGAACCCGCAGTGGGATGTCATCTGGTTTGACGGCAACGGCGCGATGTCCAGCCTGAACCGCCAGGGCATGCTCTTGCAAGGCTGGACCCCAGGCGACATCGCCAACTACAACTCGCTCGGCCTGAGGCTGCTGCCGCAGAACCACGGCTTCTTCCCGACGGGCGTCACCGCGGCGGGCGCGCTCGTCTACAACACGAAGCTCGTCTCCGCGGCGAACGCTCCGCGCACGTGGCAGGACCTGCTCAAGCCGGAGTTCCGCAACGCGGTCGGAATGAACAACCCGGCCATCTCCGGGCCGACCTACCCGCTGGTCGCCGGCATGTTCCAGCTGATGGGCGTGAACCGCGGCATGAGCTACTTCGAGGCCCTCAAGCGCAACGGCCTCAAGGTCTTCCCGACGAACGGCAATACACTCCAGGCGCTGCTCAACGGGACGATCAAGGTCGCCATGTTCCAGGACTCGGCGGAGATCAACGCCAAGCTGAGCGGCGACCCCGTGAATGTCATCTACCCGACGACCGGCGTCACGATGCTCCCGAGCGATATCGCGATCAACGCCAAGGCGCCGGACATGGCCATCGCCAAGGAGTTCGTCCAGTTCGTCCTCAGCGGCAAGGGCCAGAAGGTCATGCAGGATATCCAGGCGGCTGGTTCCGACTCCCTCTTCCAGCCCGTCACCAAGGTCGTCAACCCGCTCTACGTCCGCAAGGGCGTGAAGTGGAACGTCGTGAGCCCGGTCTGGGCAGGCACGCACGAGGCGGCCTGGACCCAGTGGTTCACTGACAACATCGTCCGCTAGAGATGGGAACCGACGTCGCAAGACGTGGGCGAGCCGCATCGGGCGCAAGCCCGATGCGGCTTCGCCGCGCGTCTGGAGCAGGCTTTCGGGCCCTTTCTGGGACGGCCGCCCTGGCCGTGACGGTACTCGTGGTTCTGCCGCTTTTGGCCCTGCTCGCGCAGGCTGTCTTCCCGAACCTCTTTTCGGTCCCAGCCAGCCTTGCCCCCTCTACCGCAGGGCTCCAGAGCCTGGCGAGCGATCCCTACATGCTCGCGTCCGGAGTAAACTCCCTGCTGCTTTCCGCTGCGACCGCTCTGCTGGCGTCCGCGATCGGCATCTCCGTCGCGTACCTGATCGTCCTCACAGACCTTCCAGGCCGCCGGGTGGTGTGGGGGCTCGTCTGGCTCATCCTGATCTCCCCGTCCTTTCTGCTGGCACAAGGCTGGGAACTGCTGCTCGCCCCAGGGGGACTCACGAACAATCTGCTCGGCGGAGTGCTCACGCGGGTGCTGCTCTCTCCCGTCGGGGTGACGCTCGTGCTGAGCCTGAAGCTCTTTCCCTTCTCGACCGTCGCGGTCGCGTCCGGACTTGAGGGGCTCGGGCAGGACGTCGTCCATGCGGCGCGCATGGGCGGGGCGAGGCAGCCCGACCTCTGGCGCCGGATCCTCCTGCCGCTGCTGATGCCGGCGATCATCTCGGGCGCGCTCATCGTCTTTGCCGAGGTGCTGAGCGATTTCGGCATCGCGGCCACCTTGGCGCAGACAGCGAACTTTCCGCTGACGACCTTCTCCATCTATGCGGCCCTCGAGCAGTTCCCTGTGAACTTTCCGGAGGCGGCGGCGACATCGCTCGTGCTGGTCGGGGCGGTCGTGCTCGCGCAGTGGGGCCAGCGCGCCATCGTCGGCCGCAGGGCCTTCACGACGCGTTGGGGCGGCAACCGCACGCTGGCTGCCGTGCCGCTCGGGCGCCGCAGGCCCTACCTGCTCGCCGCAGTGCTCGCGCTGATGGCGGTGGCATTCGGGATCCCGGCCGCCACGACGGTCGCGGCCAGTTTCATGCCAGGAGGAGCGGCGGGCCTCATCACGAGCGGCCACCCTACCATCGCGAACTACGTCCACGCCCTGCAAATCCCCTATGGTGCCGACTCCTTTGCCAATTCGCTCGCGTATGCAGCCCTTGCCGCCACCCTCGGCGTGCTGATCGGGCTCCTCATCGCCCTCGCCTGGCGACGCAAGGGCGGCTGGCTCACCGGCATCCTGCAAGGCTTCCTGACGACGGCGATCGCCGTCCCGGGCATTGTCCTTGGGGCAGGGTACATCTTCCTTTGGGACATGCCGGTGCTCACGCACGTAGGGCTGCTCCTCTACGGCACGCCTGCCGCACTCCTGCTCGCCTACATCGCCGGGGGCCTGCCGTATTCCGTGCGGGTTGCCGCGGGCGGCATGGAGCAGATCCCGACGAGCGCGATCACGGCAGCGCGTGTTTCGGGGGGGAGCCTCGCTACCGTGGTGCGGCGGATCATCCTGCCGATGACGGGAAGCACCTGGGTGCGCATCTGGCTGATGCTCTTCGCGGGAGTCGTCTTCGAACTGCCGGTCTCGCAGCTCCTCTACCCGCCGGGCGGACCGACGCTCGCCGTGTCGATCGTCCACCAGTTCCACAACACGGACTTCGGTATCGGCGCCGCACTCACCGTCATGTCCACCGCCGCTATAGCAGCCGTCTCACTGCTCCTCCTCTGGCTCGGCCAGGGAAGCGGCAGGAGAACTCGGCGGCGCGCTGCGGTTCGCGCAGGGCGTGAAGCCGCGTACCCCGCGCCGCTGATCGGCGGCGTCAAAGGAGAAGGAGCATGAGCCTCGAAGTCCGCTCACTCTCACAGCAGTACGGCAGCGTGCAGGCCTTGAGGGAGCTCACCCTGCAGGTCGAGGACGGTGAGATCCTTGCCGTGCTCGGCCCGTCGGGAAGCGGCAAGACGACACTGCTCGAGCTGCTGGCCGGGCTGACCACCCCGTCAGCGGGAGAGATCCGCATGGGCGGGCGGACGCTCTCGCGCCCTGGCTACACCCTTGCGCCCGAGCAGCGGAACATCGGCTTCGTCTTCCAGGACTTCGCGCTCTGGCCGCACATGACCGTCTCCCAGACAGTGGCCTTTCCGCTCCGCATGCGCCGCATGCCGGCGCCCGAGCGCGCAGCCCGCATCGCGGAGGTCCTGTCGCTCGTGCACCTCGAGGGCTACGGTGAGCGTTATCCGCACGAACTCTCTGGAGGCCAGCGCCAGCGCGTCGCGATCGCCCGCGCACTCGCCCCGCACCCAAGCGTCGTCCTGCTCGATGAGCCGATGTCGAACCTCGACGCGAGGCTGAGAGAGCAGATGCGGGTCCAGATCGCCGATGCCCTGCGCCACGAGCGCGTCACGGCCGTCTACGTGACGCACGACCGCATGGAGGCCCTCTCGGTCGCGGACCGCATCGCGATCCTGGACGCGGGTCGGCTAGTCCAGCTCGGGACTCCGGAGGAGCTCTACCTGAGGCCGCGCAGCGCCTTCGCCGCTGGCTTTCTCGGACCTGCGGCGCTCGTGCCCGCACGCGTCGTCGCCGCTACGGACGGCAGGGTGGATCTCGTCACCACTTCCGGCGTCCAGGCCACGGCCGCCGCGCCTTTGGACTGCCGCTACGGGCAAGAGGGCGGCTGGCTCGTCCGCCCAGAACACCTGCGCGTGGTGGAGGAGAGAGAGGCCGCCCGAAGTGTCGCGCTGCGCGCCCGCGTGCGCGCCGCGGCCTACGTCGGGAGTCACTGGCAGCTGGCGCTGGAACTGAAGGATTGCCCCGATCTCGACCTTGTCTGCCACCACGCGAAAAAGCTGGAGCCAAGCACCGAGGTGCTCCTTTCGGTAGACACGGAACGCACATGGTTCATGCCATAGCGATCGCGACAGTTCGCTGAGGCTCACCCGGCATGGAGGATGCGGTTCCCGCCAGCGAGTGCATGAGGTTTGCTGCGCGCGGCCGGCCGAGGCTGCGCCTGCGGGGCAGCCCGTCGCATCGCGCCGAGTGGCGGATGCACGAGACTGCATCCCCGGCAGGGAAGGCGCAGCACAGCACGAAAGCAAGCCCCTGGCGATCGCAGGGAGAGGATTTCCGATGGCGAGTCCAGTCAGCAGGCGAAGCGCACCGGCCTTCATTTGGAGAGAAGTTTGCGAAGGTTGGACCTTCGTCACTTCGGATCGGCTTCACGTCGTGTTGGAGCGCATGCCCCCGAGCACTTTCGAGGTTCGCCACGTCCACAGCGAGACGCACCAGTTCTACTACGTACTGGAAGGCGAAGCCACCGTCGAGCTGGACGGAGACAGGGTGCGGGCAGCGCAGGGAGAGGGCATCGAGATCCCGCCGGGGACCGTGCACCAGATGCGCAACGACGGCGACGGGTATCTCGAGTTCTTGGTGATGTCCTCTCAGCCGCCGCGGAGTGACCGTGTGGATCTCACGTGATCTGCGTCGGCGATGGGCTCATTGGGTCAGTTCATCGCCCAAGTCACGCAAGGAGGCTGCCCTTGAGCACCTTTCAGGAATTTCACACTCCGCGCCTCGTTGCGGTCTAGAATGCTTGGTGTCCCGACGTGGCGCGACGCCCCGCGTCACCTTGCAATCAGGGGCACACGACGTGCCATGGGGTAGAGTGACGCTTTGAACAGCAGACCGGCTCGCGTGGGCGCTCTCCGACCTTGGCGGGTTCCGCGCCGGATGCTTGGTTTCACTGCGGAGGACCCGCGCGCATCAAGAGAGGACCTGATATGCGACGCCGAACAGCAGACTCACGGCGACTGTAGTCAGGAGGTACAAGATGAAGGTGCGCTTGCGCACGAGGGTCGCCATGGCAGTCAGCAGGCCAACGCTCGTCGCGTGGCCGGCGAGGAAAAAGGCCATCACTCCGCCCGGTGAAGCCCCCATCGCGAGCAGCACCTTCGCGAACGGCACCGAAGAGATGCCGTAAGTGGCGAGGCCCAGCACCACGCCGGTGGGGACGGAGTACCATGCATGCACGCCCAGCATGCCGCGGATGACCTGAGCGGGCATAGCCGTCTCGATCAGCGCTCCAAGTACCATCGCCAGGAGCAGGTACTTGCCGACGAACCAAAGTTGAGAGCCGAGCCGCCGCAGCAAGGGACCAGCGCCCATCCCGGCGCTTCGCGCAGTCTGGCCGGGAACTGCGCGCACCCTGGGAGTGCTCTCGACAAGCCCATGCCGACGCAGCCAGAGATACAGACCTCCCGTTCCAAATCCGAGCGCGAGCGCGGCCGCCAAGGTGCAGAGCGCGAAGCGCCAGCCCAGCACCTCGAGCGTCAGCACCATGTCCGCGGGATCCATGATCGGGGAGGCGGCGGTAAAGGCGAGTATGGGTGCGAGCGGGATGCCAAGAGAGAGGAACGTCACCAGAAACGGAATGACGCCGCAGGCGCAGAGCGGGATGGCGGCTCCGGCTGCCGATGCGGCGGCGAGGGAGCCCACGCCGCCTCGACCGATCGCCCGCTCGATCCTCGGCAGAGGAAGCTTGGCCTGGACCAGTTCGCCAAGCGCTACGCCGACCGGCACCCAATACCAGAGGCTGCGAAACAGGGCCCAGAAGGACTGCAGGAAGGCATCCATTTGACATGACCCCGCTTGGTTCGGCAGAATGCATCTAGAGAAGTTGATGGATATAGAGGTGGGGACGTGTCTTCAGACGAGATAGCGGCAGTTTCGCACGCCCTGAGCGACGCGACACGCCTGGCAGTGCTCGATGTGCTGGTCCGGGGCAGAGATGCGGCGTGCTGCAGTCCGTCGGACGACTGTTGCCCTGACGCCGTGTGCGTCTGTGACATCGAGCAGAGACTCGGGCTGCAGCAGTCCAAGGTCTCCTACCACCTGAAGGAGCTCAAGGATGCGGGCCTGGTCGTCGAGACAAAGCGGGGGCGCTGGAATTATTACGATGTGCGGGATAGCCGCCTGCTCGAATACGCGACGGCGGTCCTCGGGATGATCGGAGCCTCGTTCATTCCGCCGCGGCCGACCTAGCCGCGCCGGCCCATGCGCGTGCCCACGCGAGGAGGTCTCGGTAAGGGCGAGTCGCATCGAACGACATGCCGGCCGACGAGGGAACCGCCGTGATTAACGGTCGGCGGCCGCGGCGCCGGCAGTATCCGGCAGCCTGCCCGCGCAGGCGTCGCTCGCGAGGAAAGCGATGTGCTGCAGAGCGCCGACTTCGCATGCGGCGCCGGTGGAACGACCGCATCGTCGGGTTCCCCGGTTCGGTCCTCTCCGGGGTTGTGGGTGCCTTTGCGCCTCTGACACTTGCTTCCCTCCCTGGAGTGCCTGGGCAAACCCCGCCGCCCATCCGGGGATGGGCGGCGGGGAAGGGGACGCGGTTACTAGCAGCAAGTGCCGTCGCCGCCGCAGCAACTGCCGTCGCCGCCGCAACACCCGCCGTCCGTTGAATCCGCCGGACGCGAAGTCGTCTGGATGACGGTCTCGGACGGATCCACGGCCTTGGCCTCTTCGACGGGCTCGAGGGTGCCGCCGCATCCGCAACCTGACTTCGACTGGATCAACCGGATCATTAGCCCACCACCAATCAACTGAGATTGATCTAATTATATATCTGCAAAAGTTGATGCGTCAACCCTGAAGAGCAAATAGCCGTGCAGGGGGCGAGAGGGCTCCGTGCACCGCCGGAGAACTTTGGCGCAGAGCCGGCAGGGAGGGCGGAGATCCGATGGGCGAGGGACCACGGCTGCAAACCGAGAGACTTGTGCTCCGGCGCTGGGAAGAACAGGACCTGAACGCAATGGCGGCGATCAACGCCGACGCGGAGGTCATGCGTTGGATCGGCGGCGGAAGCACGCGCACGGCGCAGGAGACCCGGGCCGCGATCGCGGCATGGGAGCAGATGTGGGACGAACTCGGATTTGGGCTCTTCGCGGTGGAGATCCGGGATACGGGGGAGCTCGCCGGTTTCACGGGCCTCTCGATCCCCGAGTTTCTACCGGAGGTGATGCCGGCTGTCGAGATCGGCTGGCGCCTCGGACGCGACTTCTGGGGTCGGGGCATCGCATCCGAGGCTGCGGCGAGG
>JAKAPV010000133.1 GCA_021806845.1 Bacillota bacterium
CGATCTCACCCGCGGCATCTGCCTTGGCCACATCTCGCCGGAGGCGGCGGAGGGCGGGCCGCTGGCACTCGTCGAGCCCGGCGACGAGATTGAGATCGACATCGCCGCGCGGCGCCTCACGCTGTGCGTCGCGGAGGCAGAGATCGAGCGCCGGCGCCACGGCTGGCAGGCACCGCCCTCGCGCGCGCAGGGAGGCTACCTGCGTCGCTACGCGAGGGACGTCACCTCGGCGGACCAGGGGGCGGTGCTGCGCTGAATCCGTGCGACGGGGAGGGGGTGTCGGTCGTGGAGACAAAGGACCACTGGTGGGTCGTGGCGTCCGCGGACGCGCTCGACGAGGCGATCGTCAAGGCGACCCGTAGCATGCAGCGCCCTGATGCAGGGCTGTGGCCTCGACGAGGTGGACGCCTTCCTCTACCAGTCGATCCAGGGGGACCTGCACATCTGCCAGTACTGCAAGCCGTCGCCCTTCCGCGTCGTGGTGCGCTTCCGCATCCGCAAGGTGGACGGCAGGCCCCGATCGTCGCCGCAGGGTAGACTACCCTTCCCAAGCGGCCCCAAAAGCAGCACCCGCCCGATCGGGCGGGTGCTGTGCTATGCAGTGGGCAAGAGGAAATCGCCTGCTCAGCGCGCGGCCTCCATCTCCCGCAGCTCGGTGAAGCTCTGGGCGAAGGCCTCCTCCGTGCGCGCGAGGATCTCGCCCGTATGGACGGTTGAGAGGGAGAAGCGGTTGAGGGGCTTCGAGAAGATGCCGCGCTCCATGAGGAGGAAGTCGAGGGTCAGCCTGCGCTCTTTGTCCGCGGCGCTGCGCGAGCGGTAGTCGGTGACGTCGCCCTCTGTGAAGAGGACGTCGAACACCGCGCCCACGCCGACCGTCCGGACGGCGAAGCCAGCGGCCTGGCCGAGTTCCTCGATGCGCTCGCGCAGGCGCTCTGTCGCCTGAAGGACCCCATCGAAGACTCCTGGGCCGCGCAGGATCTTCAGGGTCGCGAGGCCGGCGCAGACCGAGAGCGGGTTGCCGTTGAAGGTGCCGCTGTGGAAGACGGCGCCGCCCGTTCGCAATGGAGAGGCGAGTTCGAGGATCTCCCGCCTGCCGCCGACGGCGCCGATCGGCAGGCCGCCGCCGAGGATCTTGCCAAGCGCCGTCAGGTCCGCCTGCACGCCGTAGTACTCCTGGGCGCCGCCGAGGCGCACCCGAAAGCCCGTCTTCACCTCGTCGAAGACCAGCACCATGCCAAGCCGCGCCGTGAGGTCGCGCAGCCTGCGCAGGAAGACGGGATCCGCCGGCACGTAGCCGGCCTCCATCGGCTCCATCACGACGACCCCGACGCGGTCGCGCTCGGCTATGAGGATGGCTTCGCACGCGTCGTAATCGTTGAATGGCAGGACGACCGTGTGCTCGGCGAAGTACTCTGGCAGGCCCAAAGACGCCGGCACGGGTGAGGGTCTCGCCGCGGGACCGGCGCGCCGGGGGTCTGGGCTGACGCTCAAGAGGACCTGTTCGTGCCCGCCGTGGTAGTGGCCCTCGAACTTGGCGACGACATCACGGCCGCTCGCGGCGATGCCGAGGCGCACCGCGAGCAGCGTGGCCTCGAGGCCGGAATTGGTGAAGCGTAGCTCCTCGACACTGGGGTAGAGCTCATGGACGACCTCCGCGAGCTGCACCTCCACGGGGCTCGCAAGGCCGAAGGCGCTCGTGCCGTAGTCCGCAAAGACGCGCCGCGCCGCCTCTACGACCGCCGGGTGGCCGTGGCCGAGCATCAGCGCGCCGAAGGAGAGGAGGTAGTCGACATACTCGTGGCCGTCCGCGTCCTGCAGGAGGGCGCCGCTCGCGCGGGAGAAGGTCAGGGGGTAGGGGCTGTAGTGCTTCATGCTGCCCTCGACGCCGCCGGGAATGACCTTGCGGGCAGCGTCGAAGAGCCGCTTCGACTCGGGCGTCCGGGACTCATACCGCTCGATGAGCCTTCGCTGCATTCCTCACCCTCACAGTTCGGGAGCCATGGTCAATCCACTCTGCCGCTTCGCGTCACGGAGACGCGCCCACGTTTCCTGGACCCCCGGCCTCGAGGCGACTCCTGGTCACACAAAGGATCCGCCTGGCCCGTCAGCGAGTCAAGACGGGCTCCGCGCTACTGCGCTGCGTATGCCGTCCAGTGGGCGGATGCGCGGGGGCGGACCGGAGGCGTACACCCAGGGGCCGATGCCCTCTGACTGTGCCCGTGTAGAGCCGCCACGTCCGGTTTGGGATATCGAGTGTGTCCTTAACCGTGGGGCAGGGAGAGCTCGGCCGATGAGAGAACGAGAGCACCCGAGGGACGGCTAGCCGAATCGGATCTTGGAGGAAGCGCGATGGCAGAGGACCGGGAACTTCGTGGCGCACAGCAGGGGACGCAGGCGGTCTGGGCCGGGGAGGGGAAGTCGCACTGGCAGCGCTCCACCCAGGTGCCGGTCGTCCAGAGCGTATCCTTCGGATACCGCGATCTCGACGAGTGGTACGAGGTCGCGCTCGGCGAGCGGGAGGGGCACATCTACGGGCGCAACACGAACCCGACCGTACAGGTGCTCGAGGAGAAGATCCGCCTGCTCGAGGGTGCGCAGGCCGCGACCAGTTTCGCGACCGGCATGGCGGCGATCAGCAGCACGCTCTTCGCGCTGCTCTCGCCGGGCGACCGCGTAGTCTCGATCAAGGACACCTACGGCGGCACGAGCAAGATCTTCCTAGAGTTCCTGCCCCGCTTCGGGATCAAGGTGGAGCTCTGCGACACGGGCGACTTCGACGCGATCGAGCGGGAGGTCGCGAAGGGCTGCAAGATCCTCTACCTGGAGACGCCGACGAACCCGACGCTCAAGGTCCTCGATCTCCCGCGCCTGATCGGCGCCGCGCACCGGGCGGGAGCCATCGCCGTCGTCGACAACACCTTCGCGACGCCGATCAACCAGAACCCGATCGCGCTTGCGGCAGACCTCGTCGTGCACAGCGCGACGAAGTTCCTCGGCGGCCATGCGGACGCCCTCGGCGGTCTCCTCTGCGGCCGCGGGGACCTCGTCGACGCGGTCTTCCACTTCCGCGAGATCAGCGGAGCGACCTTGCACCCGGAGGCGGCCTATCTCATCCTGCGCGGCATGAAGACGCTCTCCCTGCGCGTGCGACACCAGAACGAGAGCGCCCTCAGGATCGCGCGGTTCCTCGCGGCGCATCCCGCGATCGACCAGGTCTACTACCCTGGCCTTGAGAGCCACCCGCACCATGACGCGGCCGCCCGGCAGATGCGCGGCTTCGGCGGCGTCATGTCCTTCTCCCTGAAGGGCGGTTTCGAGGCCGTGCGGAGCTTCCTGCCGAAGCTGCGCTACGCGCACCTCGCGGCGAACCTCGGCTCCGTCGAGACGATCGCCGGGCCGCCGCGCACCACGAGCCACGTCGAGCTGACGGAGGAGGGACGGCGGGCGCTCGGCATCCCCGAAAGCCTCGTGCGGTACTCGGTCGGCATCGAGGACACGGACGACCTGATCGCGGATCTCGATGCGGCGCTGCGCGCTGCGCGATTGGCCACGTCATGAAACCGGCGCCTGCGTAGGTCCCCTTGCAAGCGACCGAGCGTGGACCCGTGCGGAGCAGCCAAGAGGCCTTCACAGAGCGGTAATCGTTGCCTGCTACCTTCGGCTCAGCACAGGGTGGACGCCACCCGGCAAGCGGAGGTGCAGCGGTGGAGACGGAGATCTTCCTCGTGCGCCACGGCGAGAGCGTGTCCAACGTGGAGAACCGGTTTGTCGCGACCCCGCCGGGACCTGGCTTGACCGAGAAGGGAGTGCGCCAGTCCGAGGCGGCCTGCCGGATCGTTCTCGCGCGGGCGCCGCACATCGGACGCATCTTCTCGAGCCCGCTGCAGCGGGCGATCGAGACCGCGGCGCCGCTCTGCGACCGCACGGCGATCGTGCCGGAGGTGCGCGCAGGGCTCGCGGAGACGGCCTTCGGCGCGTGGGATGGGCGCACCGCGGAAGAACTCAGGGGAGTCTCGCAGTTCGATGCGTGGTGCGCGGATCCGGAAGCCTTCCCGCCGCCGGGGGGAGAGGCGCTGTCCCAGGTCGGCGGGCGGGTGATGGACGCCCTCACGCGCATCGCCCGCAACAGCGATGGGCAGACGATCGCCGCGTTCACCCACATGCACCCGCTCGTATGGTTCCTGCGGGCGACCGTCGGGCAGCCCTACGGCAGGGTCGAGTGGCTGCCGAATTGTGCGATCGTACGGGCCCGCTGGGACGGACGGGCGTTCCACTTCCTGTCGCTGGACCTGGCGGCCGCCCAGCCATCCGACAAGGCGGGGCGAGCGGTCGGGTAACGCTCTCCGCAGCCGGAGCGCTCGATCGCCTCTGTCCCGAGGGGGGATTCGGGCCACCCGACGCTTCCTGCCGAAGCTCCGCCATTCGCTTCGCGCCGCGAGTCTCGGGAGCGCCACTACGACCGCCGGCCCGCCGCGTACCACAAGCCGCGTGGAGCTGATGGAGGAGGGGCGGCGGGCGGTCTGCGCCGCCGAGAGCCCCGTGCGCCGCTCTAGCATCGAGGGCGAGAAGAGCCGATTACCTCCCAGAGCTCCTTGGCTCTTCAGATCACTTGAAATAGCTGATGTACCAGGTGCCTCCGACGTTGAGGAAGTCGACCTTGATCAGCTGCTGCTCGGACTGCTGCAGGCCGAGGGCGCTGCCGGTGAAGGTCGCGGGGACGGTGGCCTGCGCGATCGCGTGGCCCGCGAAGACGAGCGTGAGCGGGCCCGCAGCGACCTGCACCGACGTCACGTAAGGATACTGGCTGCGAAATGCACTCGCGCCGAACGTGGCTCCGTATGGGCCGGTGACGGCGCCCGCCGTCGCGTAGGGATAGAGCGCGGAGGGGCTGCCGCTCCCGGAGAGCAGGCCGGCGTACGCGGTTGCAAAACTGTCGACCACCAGTTGGAGTTCGGCGGCGGTCGGAGGATCCACGGTGTCCGCCTTGGCGAGAGAGAAGATCATCTTGGCAACCTGCGCGCGCGTCAGCGTGGCTGTCGGCCGGAAAGTGCCGTCGGGGAATCCGGAGATGATCTTGGAGGCGACCGCGGCGTAGAGCGCACTGTTCTGCGCGGTCGCCGCGACGTCCTTGAAGGTGGCCGATGCGCCCTGCGGTGCGACCCCGCCGATCGCCTGCAGGGCGCGCCCGATCCACGTCGCGAAGGTGCCGCGGGGCATGGGCGCCTCTGGGGAGAAGGCCGCGTCGCCAGGGCGGATGATCGACGCCGTCTGCAAAGACGCGACGGACTGTGCATACCAGGCGCTGCCCGCCGTGGTCGAGCAGGACAGCGCCAGGGCCCGGCAGAGGAGCACCGCCGACTGGGCCTGGGTCAGTGTTGCCGACGGCTTGAAGGTACGGTCCAGGAAGCCGCCGATGAGATCGAAGTTGACACCCTGCTCGACGTACGCCCGGGCCCAGCTGTTGGCGGGAACGTCGGTCAGCGCGTAGCCGGCCGCACCCGCGGAGAGCGGAAATCCGACCACGGCGCAGAGCGCGACAAAAAGGGCCAAGAGCCTATGCCGCAGAGGACCACCCCTGACTCCACCCTGCGCGCCTTGGCGATGATGCGTCTCTCTCCTGAAGACGCAAACGCCCCGTTCGGCAGCGCGGCCGCCATGCCCCAGTGGGGGTTAGGCCCGTCACTTTGCGTCCCCGGCTTTCGCCGGGTTTGCCATTGTCGCGGGGATGGGTTATTGCGGGGAGTATACAGCACTGCTAGGTTTACGTAAATAACTACTTCAAGATGATGTTCGGGAACCAGATACCGCATGCAGGCAGCGTATTTCCACTTGACCAGATAGTGCGCGGAATAGGTCCGTCGCGGAGAGCAGAATTGCCCGATGGCGACCCGAGGGGCGTCCATTCGGTAGGCGAGATCGCCGGAGACGTTGTCGAGATGCACCGTGCGAGAGCGGCGAAGATCGCTTCGCGAGAAAGTCTCCCGCCACTGTCCCCGATCGCTGCCTTTCGAGACATATCCCCCATGAGAACCCGTTTTGGGGGGCAACGAAATGGGCAGCATCGTTCCGATCGTCGTAGAGCCGACGCGCTTCGGAGAGCGCTCCTTCGACATCTACTCGCGGCTCCTGCGCGAGCGCATCGTCTTCCTGGGCGGACCGATTACCGACGACGTCGCCGGGCTCGTCGTGGCGCAACTCCTCTTTCTCGAGAGCGAGGACCCCGCGAAGGACGTCTTCCTGTACATCAATTCACCCGGAGGGTCGACGACGGCCGCCCTTGGCATCTACGACACAATGCAGTACATCAGACCGCAGGTCACGACAGTCGCGGTCGGACTCGCGGCGAGCATGGGCGCCGTGCTTCTGGCGGGAGGGGCGCCCGGCAGGCGGCAGGCGCTCTTGGGCGATGGGGCAAGGAAGACACGCCGCAGGTGCAACCGCAGGGGATGCTGCTGTGTTATACCGACGAAAGGCGGGAGTTGAGCACGGCAAGATGAAACCTCGTTGGGAGCGCTCCGATCGGAACTCACACAGTCGCCTGTCTGCGGCCGAAAGCGAATGGATGCAAACGTGGATCAACGAGTGGGCAGATCCACTCACGAGGTTCGCCTACGCTTTGACCGGATCACGAGACACGGCACAGGATGTCGCGCAGGAGACATTCTTCCGATTGCTCGTAACGCACCGCGAGCACCCGGAGCACACCATTCGGCCTGCATGGCTGTTTACGGTAGCCCGCAACCTGTATCGGAACATAGCACGACAGGCCAGACGGTCGTCGACCACAGACACTCTTCAGGAGGACGCGGGTCAGGACGACCGCCTCGACATCGAGGTGCGACTGGATGTTTTCAGAGCACTGGAGCGCTTGCCCGTACTGGATCGTGAATGTCTTCTGCTCTTCTACTACGGAGATTTGAGCGTCGAGGAAGTCGCCCGACGTCTGCGTATCTCGCCCCAATCCGCCAAGGCCCGTCTACACCGAGCTCGCCAGCGTTTTGCAAAGGTATGGGGAGGAGGCAACCGTCATGGCCAACAATGAGCATCGCTGGGATACAGAGGCCGAGCGGGCGTGGTGGGCTCGTGCCGGACTGCCAAGGCCAGATATGACGGTCACATTCGATCGCGAGAAGTGGGCCCGCGTTACCTACGGTAGGGCAAATACCCTTCGGTCACGGCCCTCTCTATGGGCGGTAGGAGCGGCAGTTCTCGCGGTGGCGCTGGTGGGTGGCACGGCACTTTGGCAGGGCGTCTTGCAACGTGTACCGGCGGCTACGGAGCTGTACGCGAAGGACCTGCCGCAGCAGCCACTCCGATTCCAGGTGGTGGTGACCAACCAGCGTATACCGGAAACCACTGAGGTGTCCCTGACCAACGGCGCTCCGACCAACGTGGTACGACGCCCGCAGAACAATGAGAGGACCTACTCTGCGTTTGGCGACCTGACGACGCCCTCGCTCCAACATCCCGATACGGGTTGGCAGATGGGGAATCTTCAATTCACCATTACCGCACGGACTCCCAACAGCCTCTCAGCCGACTTCGTGGCGGTTGTCCCGACTGGTGGGAAGGTGACGGTGCGGGCCACCACAACAAACACCCTTCTAGAACCGTCGGGCCGCCGCAAGAACATTGCAGTTTGGCCGATCACCATGGGCACGGGCCTGCAGATTACGGAGAACCAGCCGGGTGTTCCCACGCAGGTCTATTCGCTGAAGATCGCTTGGACACCGGTATCCGCCAAGATCGGTTCCCCTGCGGTGGTAGGGATGCTACTGCACGGAAGCGGCTCCTGGCCCAAGGCCAACGCCAGAACCATCTCGTTGCCTCCGCAGGGGGCAATCGTTGCGGCGTTGCCCGAGGGGCTCTTGGTTCGCACGCCCAAGGCACTGGGGCTCGACTCCTGGAATGGAGTATTCACTCCGCTGCTGCAGGAGGCGAGCACGTCTGCCGGCTGGTCCGTCGTGTCCATAGGCACAGGGCCGTGGGTCTTGATCAGCTACTCGACCGCATCGATGCCGCAATGGCCCGGATCGCACCTGACCTGTGGAACATGGCC
>JAKAPV010000134.1 GCA_021806845.1 Bacillota bacterium
ACTACGTCGTGCGGCGGGAGATCGAGCGCGCCGGAGCGGACGCCGAGATCTGGCAGTGGTTTGCGGTGCTTCCCGGCGTCCGCACGGTCGGCGTGCAGGGAGACCACCGCACGTACGGCGAGGCGGCCGTCGTCCGTGCGGTGAGCTCGGAGGACGGCATGACGGCGGATTGGGCCAAGCTGTCCCACGACCTTTTGCAGCGGATCGCATCCGCGATCGTCAGTGAGGTGCCCGGGATCAATCGCGTGCTCTACGACATCACGT
Source organism: Bacillota bacterium (assembly GCA_021806845.1). Taxonomy (GTDB): domain Bacteria; phylum Bacillota; class Sulfobacillia; order JAJZYS01; family JAJYTV01; genus JAJYTV01. The sequence continues at coordinate 265 of JAKAPV010000134.1, forward strand.
CGAAGCCTCCAGGGACGATTGAGTGGGAGTAGCGAACCAGTAAAAAGGGACGTTGCCAACGCAACACAGAAATGAAAGGAGGGGGCCAGGCGCCCCCTCCTACTCGATTTCGCTTGCCTAAATGGCGCTGGGCGACTATACGAGGATCAGTTCGACGATGTCGCCGTCGGCGAGGACGTGGTCGATCCCGGCCGGCTGGCCGGTGAACTTCGCACTCGGTCCGGTGACGTGGGCAGACCGGAACCGGTGCACCCAGTCACGGCGCAAAGCCGCGACCAGATCCTCGACCGCGGCGCCGCGAGGAAGCACGACGGCGCGTTCGGAGACCTCGCCGCCGCGCGGCTTGCAGAAGACGCGCATGAGTCCGGACAGATCCCAGATGAGCCGGCGGACCTCCGCGAGACCCTCTTCTGTAGCCGTAGAACAGCAGGCCAACCGTCTTTCGGGGTATGCGGCGCGCAGTTCCGCGACGCGGGCTGCCGCGCCCGGAAGGTCCAGCTTGCTTGCCGCAATGGCCAGCGGGACGTCGATGCCTTCCCGGTGCAGTTCCGCCTCCACCTCCTGTGCATCGCCAATGCCGGAGGGCGAGAGGGGCACCACCAGCAGGGCGGCATCCGCCATGCGAACCGCAGCGAGCACGGGGCGGCCGCCTCCTTTGCCGTCGGCCGCCCCTCCGATCAGGCCGGGGAGGTCCACCAGCTGAACTTTCGCCCCGTCGAAGGCGACCATGCCTTCGATGGGGCGCAGCGTCGTGAAGGGATAGTCTCCGATCGCCACCTGACGCCCCGTCAGGGCCTTCAGCAGTGACGACTTGCCTGCGTTCGGCGGGCCGACGAGCACCACCTGGGCGGCACCTTGGCGTGCCAGGAAGTAGGACTCCTGGTGGCGGATCTCCTTGCGTGTCTCGGCTTCGGCAATCAGCTCCAGGACCCACTTGCGCAGTTCGCCGTAGGGACCCTGATAGTAGCCTGGCAATTCTCCGAGAGCGGCTTTCAGGGCGCGGATCCGTTCGGTGCCCTCGAGTCCGCGGATCCGCCGGCGGATCATTCGGCGCATCTCCTGGTGCGGTATCGGCATGCTCTCACCTTCCGGCATGAAGACTCGGATCTTCAGCGGCGGCGTGGAGCCAGTCCTCGTTCGTCCGCAGCACAGTGCGAACGGATGAGGGCAGGGCACCGCCGGCAACGCCGGCAGAGCCCTGCCCTCAAGCTGACAGGCTCCCCGGCACCGACCTCAAAGAGGGCACACTTCGCCCTTGGTCGGTGCTAGAGGCCTGCCTTGTTCGAAATGCGGAAGAGGACACCCGACCCACGGCGGCTCTCGATGCACAACATGGGCGGCGCCTCCTTCCCAAATCCTCGTGTGGCCGTACTGTAGCATGCGTCGTGCCGGCGGCGCAACGGTGCAGAGTTGATCAAAGGAGAGCGGACCGGTGAAACTTCCCTGTTAGGCGTTTGCCGTATCGGGGACGCGCCAGTAGACCCCATTCTCCCGCTGCATCAGTGCGTTGCCGATCAGCTCGCGCCGCAGCGTGGCGAAGTCCGGATGGTGGCGGGAGATGATCTCGTTGACTTTCGCCTCGGGGTAGCGGCGGCCATATTCGAAGCGGTCCGCCAGCCAGCGCAGGACGACGAGCCGCTTCTTGCGCGAAGCCGGGATCTCCTTAAGCTCTTCGCCGCTGAAGAAGTCCCGCAGCACCTTGCGCTCCCACGCCTCGCCGCCTTCCATCGACGCGAGCGACCGCACCTTCTCGGCCGTCATCAACTCGCGGTTCATGCGCAAGAGCTCGCCGAGGCGCAGGGAGTAGTAGTGGGTCGTGCCGTCGCGGCGCATCTCGACGAGGTCGAGGTCCTTCAGGCGCTGGAGGTGATGGGAGACGGTCGGGGTGCGCAGGCCGAGAGAGGCGGCGATCTCTTCCACGCTGTGCTCCCGCCCTGCCAGCAGGCCGACGATGCGCAGGCGCGTTTCGTCGGCGAGCGCCTTGAAGTATTGGAGCAGCAGCTGCAGGTCGGCGTCGGACATGGTACATCCCCTATCTACATAGACATACATCTAAGTAGATGTATAACAGGCAACAGCGGTGCCGTCAACCGACGGTCAGGACTTGTGGGCTAGCAACCGATAGAAGGGGAAGGGGCCTGAGAAGCGGCGCTCGAGGGTGAAGCCTCCAGACGCCAGCTCCGCCTCTAGGTCCTGCGGAGCGATGCGCAGCTCGAGCGGCGGTCCCATCTCGGTCGGGACCTTGTCCCACTCGACGAGATAGAAGGCGCCGCGCGGGCGGAGGATGCGGTCCACCTCGGCGAGCATCGAAGCCCGGTCGTCGAGGTCGTGGAAGACGTTCGCCATCAGGACCGCGTCGACCGAAGCGTCTTCGAGCGGCACCGAGTGCGCGTCGGCATGCACCGCCACGACGTTGGCAAGACCTTCGCTCTCGCTGCGCCTGCGCAGGAGGGCGAGCATGTCGTCCTGGCGATCGATCGCGTAGACCTTGCCGTTCTGAAGCAGCCTGGCGGCAGGGAGTGCGAAGAAGCCGGGCCCGGCACCGATGTCCGCGAGCGTAGCGTCGTCGGTCTTGAGGAAGTCTCCCAGCACTTCCTCGGGAGGCATGATCCGCCTGCGCGTCTCCTCCATCGAGAGGAAGAACTCCGGGTCGAAGTGGCGATGCCCTCCGTGGTCGTCATGGTGGTCGTGCGGCACAGTACCATCTCCCTGCGAGGTGTCTGGGGCCATTCGAGGGAATGCTTGTTACCCAGCAGTCTACCGCATCGGCCGGCTTGGCGCACGGACGCCTGTCGTGAATGGCGCCGCTGCAGACAGCTGCGATGGACCTCGTGCGGAAGCGCAACCATGCAGACAGTCCGCATGCGCGGGCTCGGCGGCAGCGAGGTGACTTCGGTGAGCTCGCACTGCGCGAAGGCGGCGGCGTGGGCGCGGGCCGGTTCCTGCTAGCCTGCTTGGTGAGACGCAGCGAAGGACCACCGCAGCCAACCGCCAGAGGTGGTCCTTCGCTGCAGCGCATTTACGCTTCGCTCTTCGGCAGCGTGAAGCGCCAAGCGCAAGCGTAGTCACGCGGCTCAGGATCCGGCGGACAGGCGATCACCTCGGTCTTGATGCGCGGGTCAACCGTGCTCGCGAACGAACTGTATTCGACGCAGCCCACAGGTTTGCAGGGGAAGTCCGGAAGTCCTTTGCGCCGTCGCGCCTCCTGCACGCGGCAGGTGCGCATGCGGAAAATAAGCGTGCTTTCGTCCGGGCGCTCCGTTTCCTGGGCGTTCAGAAGAGCGTAGAGGCGAAAGCGCAGCGCCCGCTCGAGGGCGTCGAGTCCCGCGCCTTCCGGGATCTCGAAAAAGCGCAGGATGCGGCGACCCTCGTTCGCCGCAAATTCCCGCCAGGCTTCGGCGTCGCGCGCAATCGCCTCGTCCATGCCGTGGCTGCGCTCTACCGCCTGAAACCAGAGCCCGTCGTGCGCGAGCCACCGCCGGGCCATGTCCTGCACAAGCTCGAGGAGATCCTCGCGCGTGAGGTCCTCGATCCGATCTGCCCCGCCGCGCACGCCCATCCCGACATCCCTCCCGATCTGAAACGCCTGCCGCGCCGCGCCGCCGGGCGATGCCGCCTTGCCCGCTGGGGAACGATATGTGCGGCGAGCGTACCACCGCGCCGCGGCCGCTAACAGGTCCAGACGGCCCGTACTGCGACGGAGGACCTCGGGAGATGGCGCACGTTCAAAAGCCGAACGATATTAGAAAACCTGACAAAATCGTTCGTAATCTGTTGACCCGGTCCAGGGCTCGCTGTACCCTGGTCGTGGAGGGACCAGCATGTCGCCGAAAGTGCTCGTTCTGCTTGGCAGTGATTCGGATCTGCCCCGCGTGCAGGGGCTTGTCTCCGTCTTCGAGTCGCTCGAGATCCCGTTTGAAATGTCATTCGCGTCGGCCCACCGCGACCCGCAGAGGGTTGCCGAGCTCGCGCAGGGGGCTGCCGGGCGCGGCATCCAGGTCGTCATCGCGGCAGCCGGCATGGCCGCCCACTTGGCTGGCGCAGTCGCGGCCAACACCGGACTGCCGGTGATCGGCGTGCCGCTTTCCGGTTCGGCGCTCTCTGGTGTCGATGCGCTCTACAGCACGGTCCAGATGCCGAAGGGCATGCCCGTTGCGACGGTCGGGATCGACCGCGGCGACAACGCGGCGTACCTTGCCGCCCAGATCGCCGCGCTTTCGGACGAGGGCCTCGGGCGGCGGCTCCAGGCCTCCCGCGAGGCACAGCGCGAGCAGCTCCGACTCAAGGACCGCCGCCTGCAGGAACTCGGCCCGGCCGGCTACCTGGAGGCGGGACAGTGATCGATCGCTACGCCCGCAAGGAGTTCGCCGCGCTCTTCGACCTGCATGCACAGTACCACCGTTGGCTCAAGGTGGAGCTGGCCGTCCTGGACGCGCAGGCAGCCGCCGGCATCGTGCCTGCGGACGAGGCCGAGCAGCTGCGGGCGAACGCCGGGTTCGACCTCCAGCGCATCCTCGAGATCGAGGCGGTCGTGCGCCACGACGTCGTCGCGTTCACCCAGGCGGTGGCCGAGCAGGCGGGGCCCTCGGCCCGCTGGCTGCACTACGGCCTCACCTCTTCGGACGTCGTGGACACCGCCTGGGGACTCGTGCTCGTCGAGGCCACCGACGTGCTCCTCGCGGGCATCGACCGGCTGCGGTCGATCCTCGCGCGCCGCGCCTGGGAAGAGCGCCAGACGCCGGTGATCGGGCGCACCCACGGGATTCACGCGGAACCCACATCGTTCGGACTTAAGCTCGCCCTCTTCTACGCGGAACTCGGCCGCGACCGCGAGCGCCTCGTGCGGGCGCGTGAGGCGGTAGCGGTCGGCAAGATCGCGGGCGCCGTCGGCACATACGGCGAGCTCGCGCCGGAGATCGAACGTACGGCGCTGACTGCACTCGGACTGCGGCCGGAAACGGTGCCGACCCAGATCGTCCAGCGTGACCGGCACGCGGAGTGGCTCTTCGCCCTCGCCATCCTCGGCGCGACGCTCGAGAAGATGGCGCTCGAGGTTCGGTCGATGCAGCGCACCGAAGTGCGGGAACTCGAGGAGCCGTTCGCGTCCGGCCAGAAGGGCAGCTCCGCCATGCCCCACAAGCGCAACCCCGTCGTCGCGGAACGCATCTGCGGCCTTTCGAGGCTCCTGCGCTCCTATTCGCTGGCGGGCCTCGAGGACATCGCGCTATGGCACGAGCGCGACATCTCGCACTCGTCGGTCGAGCGGGTGGCGTTGCCGGACGCGGCGCTGCTCGCGGACTTCATGCTGCACGACGCTGCCTGGCTGATCGAGGGCATGAAGATCGACCGCGCCCAGATGGAACGCAACATCTGGCGCAGCGGCGGCCTCGTCTTCTCCCAGCGCGTGCTGCTTGCGCTCGTCGCGGCCGGTCTCAGCCGGGAGGCGTCGTACGCGATTGTCCAGCGCCATGCGATGCGCGCCTGGCAGGAGGGCGGAGACTTCCGCCAGAGCCTGCACGAGGATCCCGACGTGCTGGCGCACCTCTCGCCCGCGGCGCTCGACAAGGTGTTCGACGTCCATGGCTACCTTCGCTATGCGGAAGAGATCCTGAACCGTGCCGGCATTCCCGGGGAGGTGTCCTGATGCAGAGGGGCGAGTTCCTTTACGAGGGCAAGGCGAAGCGGATCTACGCGACCGAGGACCCCGGCATCTTCTGGATGGAGTTCAAGGACGACGCGACGGCCGGCAACGGAGCGAAGCGCGGCACGATCGGCGACAAGGGCCGCATCAACGCCGAGATCACGACGCGGGTCTACGAATACCTCGCCGCGAGTGGCGTGAAGACCCACTTCGTGCGCGCCGAGAGCCCGACGGTGCTGATCGTGAAGAAGCTCAGCATGTTCCCGCTCGAGGTCGTCGTGCGCAACATCGCTGCAGGCTCCCTCGTGAAGCGCTTCGGCCTCCCGGAGGGCAAGGAGATGGCGGACCCGATCGTGGAGCTCTACCTCAAGAACGACGAACTCGGCGACCCGCTGCTGAACGACGACCACATCGTCGCGCTCGGCCTCGCGACGACGACCGAGATCGCCGCCCTGAAGGCCGCGGCACGGCGCGTCAACGAGCTCCTGCGCCCCTACTTCCTGAAGCTGGGGATCCTGCTCGTCGACTTCAAGCTGGAGTTCGGCAGGGAGAATGGCGAGATCGTCCTCGGCGACGAGGTCACGCCCGACACCTGCCGCTTCTGGGACGCGAAGACGCGCGAGAAGCTCGACAAGGACCGCTTCCGCCAGGACCTTGGCGGTGTCGAAGAGGCGTACCAGGAGGTCCTGCGGCGCGTGGAGCAGAGCGATGCCTGAATACCGGGCGGAGTTGCGCGTCCATCTGCGCACCGGCGTGCTGGATCCGGCGGGGGAGGCCGTGCAGGCATCTCTCCGGCACCTCGGCTTTGCCGCGGCGCGGGTCGAGGTCGGCAAGCTCCTCACGGTAGACCTCACCGCCGGTTCGCCTGAGGAAGCCGAGGCGGCGGTGCACCGCATGGCCAAGGAACTGCTCGTCAACCCGGTGCTGGAGGACTACGTCCTAGAGGTGCACGCGCGATGACCGCAGACGTCGTCGTCTTTCCGGGTTCGAACTGCGACTACGACACGCAGGAGGCGCTCCGCACCGCTTTGCCCGGCGCGCAGGTGCGCAGGCAGTGGCACGAGGACCTCGATCTCGCGCACAGCGATCTCTGCGTGCTGCCGGGCGGCTTCGCCTATGGCGACTACCTGCGCGCAGGCGCCCTCGCCGCCCGCTCGCCGGCGGTCGCGGCGGTCAAGGCGCTGATCGCGCGGGGCGGCCTCGTGCTCGGCATCTGCAACGGCTTTCAGGTGCTCGTTGAGGCAGGCATCCTGCCCGGCGCGTTCCAGACGAACGACGTCCAGCACTTTCTCTGCCGCGACGTGCATCTGCGCGTCGCCTCGAACGCTTCCCCCTTCCTCTCGGGCCTGCGCGAGGGAGCGGTGATCCGCCTGCCGATCGCGCACCAGGAGGGCAACTACCGCCTCACTCCGCGGGAGTACGAGGAGCTTGCGGACTCGGGCCGCATCGCCCTCCAGTACTGCACGCGCGACGGGCGGGCCGACGAAAACCCGAACGGCTCCTTCCGGTCGGTCGCCGGCGTGCTCGGCGCGGGCGGCCGGGTGCTCGGCATGATGCCGCACCCGGAGCGCGCATCGTGGCCGGCCCTCGGCCGCGCGGACGGTCTCAGCATCCTGCGCGGCGCCGCCGCGGCGCTAGCCGAAGGGGAGGTCCGCTGATGCCGGCCGACTTCGACCCTGTGGCGCTCGGCCTCACGCCCGCCGAGTGCGGGAGCGCGCGCGGCGCTGCCGGCCGGGACCTCTCGGAGCTCGAATGGGCGATCCTCTCCGTGCTCTGGTCCGAGCACTGCGCCTACAAGCACTCGCGGGCGCTGCTCGGGCGGCTGCCGCGCGAAGGCGAGCGCGTGCTCGCAGGTCCTGGCGCCGGCGCGGGCGTCCTCGACATCGGCGACGGCTGGGCGGTCGCCGCGAAGATCGAATCGCACAACCACCCTTCCGCGGTGGAGCCCCTCCAGGGGGCCGCGACAGGGATCGGCGGCATCATGCGCGACGTCCTCTCAATGGGCGCCAGGCCGGCTGCGTTCCTCGACAGCCTGCGCTTCGGCATGCCCGGCAGCCCGCGTACGGACTACCTCCTGCGCGGCGTCGTCGCCGGCATCGGGCACT